>JAEWYD010000176.1 GCA_023462275.1 Actinomycetes bacterium | reverse complement strand
GTGCAAGAAGGAGCGGAACCGGTGGACGCATGGGTGGTGGTCGGCCTGGGCAACCCGGGTCCGAGCTATGCCGGCACCCGCCACAACGTCGGCCAGATGACGGTCGACGAGCTCGCCCGGCGCGCGGGTGCCGCCTTCCGTTCGCACAAGGGCCACGCGCACGTCGCCGACGTCCGGCTCGGCACCGGCCCGGGTGGGGCGCCGGGCCCGAAGGCCGTGCTGGCCAAGCCCACGAGCTACATGAACGTCTCCGGCGGCCCCGTAGCCTCGGTGCTGCGGATGAACGGCGCGACGCCCGACCACCTCGTCGTCGTGCACGACGACCTGGACATCCCCTTCGGCCAGGTGCGCCTGAAGCTGGGCGGCGGCGAGGGCGGCCACAACGGCCTGCGCAGCATCACGTCGGCGATCGGCACGCGTGACTACGTCCGCGTGCGCGTCGGCATCGACCGGCCCCCGGGGCGGATGGACCCCGCCGACTATGTGCTCCGCCCGTTCGGGACGGCGGAGCGCAAGGAGCTGCCCTGGCTCCTCGACGCCGCGGCCGACGCCGTGGAGATGGTGGTCACCCAGGGCCTCGCCGCTGCGCAGCTGCGGTTCCACAGCCCGTCCTGACTGCCTCCTGAGCGCTGTGCCGCCCGCCTGGCGGCCCGCGCGTCCGGCGCCGTCGCGGCGTCGGACGCATCTGCGCGCTGCCCGCGTTGCGCCGAACGGGTGATGCTGCCGGGCAAGTCGCACGAGATCTGCCCAAAGCCCTCCTAAGGGGCACCTTGCCGGGGGTAACGTCCCAGTTAAATCTCCGGGGGAGGGCGGTAAAAACCCCTCTGGCGGGATGCAGACCCCGCCGAACCCTGGTTACGGTCGGTCGCGGACGTGAAAACTCAGCCGAGGGGGTAGGTCATGACTGTGCCCGCCGAACGTGTTCGGGACGTGGCCACTCGTGATCGCCGCGGACGGAGCGCGGGGCCCCGGCGGTCGTGGGCCTCGGCCCAGCCGTTCGAGGTCCGTCCGACGCCGTTCAACAGCTCGCTGGCCCGGTCGCTGCGTTGGGCGGAGATCTCCGCCGCCTACAAGTGGCGCGCCGTCGCGCTCGACGCGCTCGCCGTCGTCGTCGTGGTCGCTGCCGTGGTCGTGCCCGTCTACGGCCTGGGCGTGCCGACCCTCGTACGCCTCGCGAGCGCTGTCGTCGGCTTCGTGTCCCTCGTCGCGGCGTTCCGCGGCTACGACGCGCGGACGCTCGGCGACGGCTCGACCGAGGTCCAGGCGCTGCTGCGCGCCGGGTTCACCGGCGCGACGGGGCTCATGGCTCTGAGCTACACGACCCAGACCGACGTCTCGCGGATCGTCGTGTTCGTCGGCATCCCGCTGCTCGTCGTGCTCGCCCTGCTGGGTCGGTACGCGCAGCGCCAGTTCCTGCACCGGCACCGGGCCCGCGGCGTCGCCATGATGCGCACCCTCGTCATCGGCGACCTGGCCGACGTCGGACGCGTGGTCGGCGACCTGGTGCGGGACCCCGCGCACGGCTTCCAGGTGGCGGGCATCTGCCTGCCGAGCGTCGACGGCGAGTCGCCCGTCCCCGGCGTGCCCGTGGTGGGGGCCATCGCCGACGTCCCGCAGGTGGTGGTCGACCGCGCCGTGGAGACGGTCGTCGTGGCCGGCAGCCACCTGTCCGGCGAGGCCCTGCGGCGGCTCTCGTGGGCCCTCTCCAGGGCGCACGTCCAGCTGATCGTCGCGCCGGACCTCGTCGAGGTCACCGGCCCGCGGCTCAACCTCCGGCCGACGGCCGGCCTGGTGCTGCTCGAGGTCCAGACGGGTGCGCCGCGCTCCCGCATGATCGCGAAGACGGCGCTCGACAAGATCCTGGGCTCCGCGCTGCTGCTGGCGGCGGCGCCCGCGATCGGGCTCGCGGCGGTCGCGGTGCGTGTGACGTCGCCCGGACCCGCGTTCTACCGCCAGACGCGCGTCGGCGTCGACGGCCGGACGTTCACGCTGTGGAAGCTGCGCAGCATGTACATCGACGCCGACGCCCGCCGCGAGGCGTACCTGGCGCAGACCGACCGCGACGGGCCCATGTTCAAGATGCGGCGGGACCCGCGCGTCACGAGCGTCGGCCGGATCCTGCGCCGGTACTCCATCGACGAGCTGCCCCAGCTGTGGAACGTCGTCAACGGCGACATGTCCCTGGTGGGCCCGCGCCCGCCGCTGGAGTCCGAGGTCGCGACCTACGCCGACCACGTCCACCGCCGCCTCCACGTCCGCCCGGGGCTCACGGGGCTCTGGCAGGTCAGCGGGCGTGCGGACCTCTCGTGGGAGGAGTCCGTCCGGCTCGACCTGCGGTACGTGGACAACTGGTCGCTCGCTATGGACCTCCTCATCCTGTGGAAGACGTTCCGCGCGGTCGTCGGGGGGTCGGGTGCGTACTAGGCCCGACGTCGGCACGCGCCGCACGGCCGACCGCCTCCACCCGCGCGGGGAGGCGGTCCCGTGCTGACCGCCCTGGAGAAGCAGGAGCGCGATGCCGCCGCGGTGCTGCCCGCGCACGTGCACGAGTTCTTCGCCTCGGGCGCGGGCGACGAGGTCACGCTCGCCGAGGCCGGCGCCGCGTGGGCCGGCTACCGGCTGCGGCCCCGGGTGCTGCGCGACGTCGGCGAGGTGGACCTGAGCACGCAGGTCCTCGGGACGCCGCTGGCCCACCCGATCGGCATCGCCCCCGTCGGCTACCTCGGTCTCGCGCACCCGGACGGCGAGGTGGCGGTGGCCGGCGCGGCGCACGACGCCGGGGCGCTGCTCGTCGGCTCGACGCGGGCCGCCATGCCGCTGGAGGACATCGGTGCCGCGGCCGGGCCCTGGTGGTTCCAGGCGTACGTCATGCGCCAACGCGATCTCACCGCGCGCCTCGTCGAGCGCGCCGCCGCTGCCGGCGCTCGCGCGCTCGTCCTCACGGGCGACACGCCCTTCGTCGGCATCAAGCGCCGCGTCGGCGGCCAGCGCATCGCCATCCCCGACGAGACGTTCCTCGTCAACCTGGCCCGGCACCTCACCGGGACGGCGGGCCGTGCCGAGGCGGAGCAGGACCCCACGGCCACGCTCGACGCCATCGGCTGGCTGCACGCGATCAGCGGGCTGCCGGTCCTGGTCAAGGGGGTGCTCCGCGGCGACGACGCCGTGGCGTGCCTCGACGCGGGCGCCGCCGGCGTCGTCGTCTCGAACCACGGCGGCCGCCAGCTGGACCGCTCCGTCCCCAGCGCCCGCGCCCTGGTCGAGGTGGTCGACGCCGTCGGCGACCGCGGCCCCGTGCTCGTCGACGGAGGCATCCGCTCGGGCGTCGACGCGCTCGTCGCCCTCGCCCTCGGCGCCTCGGCGGTTCTGGTCGGTCGTCCGGCCGTCTGGGGCCTCGCCACCGGCGGCCGTGCGGGCGTGAGCGAGGCGCTCGCGGCGCTGCGCGACGACCTCGCCCACGTGATGGCCCTGGCGGGCGCCCCCAGCCTCGCCGACGTCGACCGCTCGCTGGTCGCCTAGCCCGGGCGGCCCCGAGCCGCCCGCCCCAGTCCCCGGACCCGCCGCTGCGTCCACCCCGCCCATCGCGAACCGCAGGAGGCACCGTGACCCGTCCCGCCCGAGTGCTCATCGTCGTCCAGAACCTCTCCGTGCCGCTCGACCGCCGCGTGTGGCTGGAGTGCCAGGCGCTCGTCGCGGCCGGCCACCAGGTGTCCGTCATCTGCCCGCGCGACGAGGGCCAGCCGGCCCACCGCACCCTCGACGGCGTGCGCATCCACACCTACCGCCCGCCGAAGCCGCGCTCCGGCGTCCTCGGCTACATGGCGGAGTTCGTCTACTGCTGGCTGCGCACCGCCGTCCTGAGCCTGCACGTCCAGCGGAACGAGGGCTTCGACGTCCTGCAGGCGTGCAACCCGCCGGACACGTACTGGCTGCTCGGCCGCATCTGGCGGCTGCTGGCGCGCAAGCGCTTCGTGTACGACCAGCACGACCTCAACCCCGAGGTCTACGTGGCGAAGTTCGGCCGCACCGACGCGCTGCACCGCGGGCTGCTGTGGCTCGAGCGGCGCACGTACGCCAGCGCCGACCACGTCATCTCGACCAACGAGTCCTACCGCGAGATCGCGACGACGCGCGGTGGCGTGCCCATGCGGGCGACGACCATCGTGCGCAGCGCGCCGGACCCCGAGCGCATGCGCCGCGAGGAGCCGGTGCCCGAGCTGCGCCACGGCCGGGAGCACCTCGTCTGCTACCTGGGGATCATGGGCTTCCAGGACGGCGTCGACCGCCTGCTCGACGCCGTCGACCACTACGTCCACGTGCTCGGGCGGACCGACGCCCACTTCGGGCTCATGGGCTTCGGCGACTGCCTGGAGGACCTGCGGGCGCAGGCGACGCGCCTCGGGCTGGACGAGTACGTCACGTTCACCGGGAAGGTGGGCGCGCCGGAGATCGCGCGCTGGCTGTCGACGGCGGACCTGGGCGTCACGCCGGACCCGGTGAACCCGTTCAACGACAAGTCGACGATGAACAAGACGCTGGAGTACATGGCGTACGAGCTGCCTGTCGTCGGCTTCGACCTCACCGAGAACCGCCGGTCCGCGGGGGACGCCGGGGTCGTGGTGCCCGATGACGACGCGCCGGGCCTGGCGCGGGCGATCGCCGGGCTGCTCGACGACCCGGAGCGCCGCGCCCGGATGGGGGCGCTCGGGCGCAAGCGCATCGAGGACGTCATGAACTGGGGCGCGCAGGTGGAGCCGTACGTGGCGGTCTTCGACGGGCTCGAGGAGCGGGCGCCGTCGCGGCTGCGGGTGACGCGCCGCTGAGCGCTGCTGGTCCGGCGTCAGGGTTGCTGGTCCGGCGTCAGGGTCGCTGGTCCGGCCGGGTGCCAGCGCTGCTGGTCCCGCGTGAGTGCTGCTTGTCCCGCGTGAGCGCTGCTGGTCCCGCGTGAGTGCTGCTGGTCCGGCGGGTGCGAGCGCTGCCGTCCGGCGTGAGTACTGCGGAGTGACGCGAGCGCTGCCCCGTGAGCGGCAGCGCTCGCGTCACGCGGCAGCGCTCGGGCTCCAGGCCGGTGTCGGCGTAGAGGCGGTGTCGCAGCGCGGCGGGGCGGTGGAGACCAGCCGTCAGCCGCGGTGGCGGATCAGCGTCAGCACGTCCTTGAACGCCGCCGGCCGCCACCACAGCGTCAGCCCGCCGTAGACGACGACGCCCGCCACGACGCCCGCCGCGAGCTGCGTGGCGGACCCGACGCCCGCCTCCTGCAGGCCGAAGGCCGTGCCCCACGCCGCAGCGGCCATCAGCGCCGTCATCGCGAAGTAGGGGGCCAGCGCCCGCGCCATGGCCGAGAGCGGCATGTCGATCAGCCGGAGCACCAGCGCGTAGCCCACCGGCACCTGGATGACGTTCACCGCGAGGTACGCGATGGCGAGCCCCTGCAACCCCCACTGCAGGCCGACGGCGAACCCGCCGAGCGTGAAGGCGCCGCTCGCCAGGCCCCAGCGGAACATCCAGTCCGCCCGGCCCTTGGCGCTGTACAGCGTGTTGACGCAGCTCAGCAGCGCGCCGAGCGCCCCAGCGGGCGCCATGAACCACATCAGCGGGATGAGGTCCTCCCAGTGCCGGCCGAGCACCGTGCGCACCAGCGGCTCCGAGACGGCGGCGGCCCCCACCATCACGGGCAGCGTCACGAAGGCGACGGCCCCGGCGGCCCGCGTGTAGCCCTTGCGCAGCAGGTCGTCGTCGTCCTGCGCGCGCGCGAAGGCCGGGAAGAGCACGGTCATGAGCACGCGGGAGATCGACTCGAGCGGGTAGCTGATGGTCCGCTGCGCCAGCGAGTAGACGCCGAGGGGTGCGGTGCCCAGCCAGCGGCCGACGAGGAGCTTGTCGGTGTTCTGGAGCAGGAACGTGGTGACGTTGTACCCGGCCGTGTGGGCGCTGAAGCCGGCGATCTCCCGCAGCGGCCCGAACCCGAACATGCGCGAGGGCTTCCAGCCGGAGCGCAGCCACGCCATGAGCGAGCCCGCCGCGGCGCCCGCGACGTTGCCCCACACCATCGACCACACGCCGAGGCCGCCGAGCGCGAGGCCGATGCTCAGGACGCCGGTCGTCAGGGCGGCGGCCATCTCCACACTTGCGACGGCGTTGAACCGCATCGAGCGCCGGAGCATCGCGTGGTGCACCTGCGTCAGGCCGCCGATGGCGATCACGAGGGCGAACGCGCGGACCACCGGCGCGGAGGCTGGGACGTCGAAGAAGTCCGCGATGAGCGGCGCCCCGGCCACCATGAGCCCGGCGGCGACCAGGCCGCCGACGATGTTCAGGTAGAAGACGGAGCTGAGCAGCCGCTGGTCGACCGTGGGCCGCTGGATGACGGCGGCGCCGGTGCCCAGGTCCTTGACGACCTCGAGCGCGACGATCGTCGTCATCGCGACCGCGACCACGCCGAACGCCTCCGGCGAGAGCAGCCGCGCGAGCACCACGGAGACGAGCAGGCGGGACGCCTGGGTCACGAGGCGCCCGGCGACCATCCACCGCGTCGCCGCGGCGAGTCGCTTGGCGGAGACGGCGTCGGTGGTCGCGGGGTTGAGGGCCGACCCGTCGTCCGCAGCGGGTCGGGGCTCGGGCACCGCTGGCTGGGTCACGGCGGGCTGGGTCACGGCGGGCTGGGTCACGGCGGGCTCGGTCACGGCGGGCTCGGTCACGCCGGGCCCGGTCACGGACGCGGGCTCGGCCGGGAGCTCGGCGCCGGGGCCCGGGGCCGTCGTCGGCGCCGCGGCCACGGCCGACCCCGTCGACCCCGTCAGGCCCACCTGCGCGCCCCCCGACGCGTGCCGGCCCGTCATGCCGACTCCGGCGCGGCGGCGGGCTCGATCTCCGACACCCCAGGCGCCTCGGACACCTCCGACGCCTCCGACGCCGTCGACGCCGGCTGCGCCTCCGGCGCCGGCTGCTCGGACCCGCCCACCTGCCACTGCGTGAAGTAGCTGCCGGGGTTGACCATGTAGCGCACGGTCGTCTCGGGCACGTGCACCGTCCGGCGCGTGCGCGAGAGCCGCCAGACGAACTCCCAGTCCACCGGGGGCCGCACGCCCCGGCGCCGGCGGATCCGCGAGAACCGGACGCCCGGGTCCCGCCGCGCGACGATCACGTTGGTGTCGACGAACGACTTCTCCTTCATGCGCTCGCGGTCGAACGGCTCGGAGAGCACGTCCATGGGGCTGCCGTCGGGCAGAACGCGCTCCAGGCCCGTGTAGACGACGTCGGCGTCCGCCAGCGCGGCGAGCGCGACCGCGAGGTGGTTCGGGTGCCAGGTGTTGTCGTCGTCGAGGAACGCCGCGAACTCCGACTCGACGAGGCCGAGGCCGACGTTGCGCACCAGCCCGGAGTGCCCGCGGTGCTTGGCGAGGGAGACGGCGACGACGCGCGGGTCCTCCGGGAGGCCGACGACGCCGGCGCCGTCGTCCACCACGACGACGACGTGGTCGTCGACGTCCTGCGCGAGGGCGCTCGCCACGGCGGTGCGCAGCAGCTCGGGGCGCCGGTAGGTGGGGACCACGGTGACGACGCGCGCCCGGCGCGGGCCGACCTGCGCCCGCAGGCGGGCGACCTCGCGGCGTTCGACCACCCAGGCGCGCAGGGCGCCGGGGGAGCGGAGCACCTTGTTGCGCACCTCGTGCACCGGCCAGAGGCCGAAGCGGGAGCGCAGGTACCGACGGATCGCGCGGGTGGGGCCGTGACCAGCCACTGGAGTCCTCTCGCTCGAGCACGGGCGAGGGCACGAACCGCCGCCCGACGTCGTTGGTGGTCCGCTGCGCCCTGAGCGGGCGTTTTGCACGGTCTTGGTCGAGACTACGCTATGAGCGCCGGAGCGCGAACGGTGCGAGGCCGCCGCGCACGAGCCGAGGAGGTGGGCGTGGGCCCTGGTCGGCAGGCACGCACCGCGGTGCTCTCGCTGCGCGCCTCGGCGCGCCAGGTGTGGCTCGCGAGCCAGTTCGAGTTCGAGGACGTCGTGGCCGAGGTGGACGACGTCGCCCTGGTGGCCCCCGCGGGCCGCCCGCACCGCCCCGGCGGCCCTGCGCTGCACGGCGGCGCCAACCGCGCCCGCAAGGCCCTGGGCCTGCCGCGCCGCCGTCCCGTGGCGGAGGTGACCGACCCGGTCGAGGCCGAGCTGTGCTTCGCCGTGTTCGCCGCGCCGCACGAGATCGGCATCCTCCCGGCCGCCCGCGCCCAGCTCGAGCGGAGCGCCCGCAAGGTGGCGTTCGTCGTCGAGCTGTGGAAGCCGCAGGTGCCCTCGGTGCGCGACTACCTGCGCCAGCTGCGGGGGTTCGACCACGTGTTCCTCTTCAACCGCGACGCGATCCCCCTCGTGCAGGAGATCGCCGGCGTCCCGTGCAGCTACCTGCCGACCGCCGTCGACGCCGAGCGCTTCGCCCCCCGGGTCCCGGCGCCCCCGCGCGCGATCGACGTCACGAGCTACGGCCGCCGCCTGAGCCCGACGCACGACGCGCTCCGGGCCGAGATGGCCGCCGGGCGCCTGCACTACCACTACGACACCGTGCGCGGGGCGTTCGACGTCAGCGGCCACGTCGAGCACCGCGAGGTCCTCGCCGCGACCCTCCAGCGCAGCCGGTACGCCGTCGTCTACAAGAACAACGACGAGCCGGACCGCGTGCGCCGCACCGGCGGCGAGGAGTCCCTCACCAACCGCTACTTCGAGGTGCTCACGGCGGGCGCGGTCATGCTGGGCTCGGCGCCCGACGTCGCCGACTTCCCGGCGTGCTTCGACTGGCCCGACGCGGTCGTGCCGATCCCCGCCCCCGCGCCCGGCGTCGCCGACGTGATCGCCGCCCTCGACGCGCAGCCGGAGCGGCTGGCCGCGGCGCGCCTCGCCGGGATCACGGGCGGCCTGCGCCGCCACGACTGGGCGCACCGC
>JAEWYD010000175.1 GCA_023462275.1 Actinomycetes bacterium | reverse complement strand
CCCTTCTCGTGTCCGCGGGTCGTCGCCCGCCGTGTCGTGGCCCTCAGGCGCTCGTGCAGGTGAGCTGCGGCGTCGGCGGGGTGCCGCTGCCGAGGAGGCCGAACGTCGTCGTGCCGCCCGCGGGCAGGCGGCCGTTCCAGTCCAGACTCCGGACGGCGACGCGGCCGCTCTGCGTCGTGACGGACCCGTTCCAGACCTGGCTGACGGACTCCCCGCCGGTCTGCCAGCCGACCGTCCACGACGTCGTCGGCGCGCCGGCCCGGACGGTGACCTCGCCCTGGAAGCCGCCGGGCCACGCGTTCACCGTGCGGTAGGTCGCGGTGCACTCACCGGCGGGCGGGGTCGTCGGGTCGGTGGTCGGGCCGGTGGTGGGCGTCGGGCTGGTCGTGGGGTCGGTGGTCGGCTGCGGCGTCGTCGAGGTGAGCGAGGTGAAGAAGCGCCAGACCTCGGCCGGGACCCACGACTGCTGCTGCCCGCCGTCGCGCACGTCCCACTGGTGCCCGGCGTCGGAGGCGAGCCACACGACCGGGTACCCGTCGCGGCACGTGTACTCGGTGCGGATGTGGGTGCCGCTGCCGGCGGCGGGCTCGGGTGCCTGCTTGGCCTGGCAGCCGTTCGTCTGCAGGGCGCGGTCCCGCAGTGCACGGCCCTGGGAGATGTTCAGCACGGTGTCGGACACCCCGTGCGAGCCGAGGTAGGCGATGGGCCGGGTGCCGCCGGAGCAGCCGGACAGCTGGGCGCCGCTGAGGACCGCCACGCCGCGGAACACGTCCGCCCGCGCGCAGGCGAGGGCGTTGCTCATGCCGCCGCCGTAGCTGAACCCGGTGGCGAAGACCTGCGTGGTGTCGATGCACAGGGCCGACTCGAGGGTGCGGAGCACGTCGTCGATGAACGCGACGTCCGCCCCGCCGGAGTTGGGCCAGGCGTTGTCGATGCCCTGCGGCGCGACGAAGATCGTGCTGTCGGCCGCGAGCGGCTTGAGCCCGTAGTAGCCCTGGTTCACGACGTCGGACGACGTCCCGTGCCACCAGTGCAGCCCGACGACCAGGCGGTACGTGTGGTTCCGGTCGTAGGTGGCGGGCACGTCGAGGCGGTAGGTGCGCGCGGTGCCGCCGCTGGTGATCGTGTACTGGCCCGTCGTGAGCCCGGCCACCTTGCCGCAGCCAGCGGTGGTGGCCGTCGCCGCGGCGGCGTCGCCGGACGCCCCTGAGACGACGGCCGTGAGCCCGGTGACGACGAGCAGCGCCGCCGACCCGGTGGCGAGCATGCGTAGGAGCCGGGATGAGGTGAGGTGTCGCACGTGCCGCTCCCTCCTGGTGGGGTCCCCGGCCGTCCGGCCGGAGAGGCGCCGCCAGCGGGTACACCCCTGGGGCGCCGCGCGGCGACGCTACCTACGACGTTGTAGAGCCGGACACCAGCAAAACGGTTCGGTGGCCCGGCCCTGCCGTCGCGCCGCTCCCGTCGCCGCCTGGGTCCGGCCCTGGGAGGATCCAGGGGTGCCCGACGACGTCCCCGCCGACCTCGTGAGCCGCGTGCGTGCGCGGCTGGCCAGGCTGTGGGCGCGCCGCGGTGAGCTGAGGGAGCCCGACTCGCAGGTCGCCGTGGTGCTCGGCCTTCTCCTGGTGGTGGCCGGTGTCGTGGCGTTCTTCGCGATCCTGCACAGCGTGGCGGAGGGCGACGACCTTGCCGAGGCCGACCAGCCGGTGCTGCGTGCGCTCGTTGCCGCGCGCAGCGCGCCGGTGACCGCCGTGCTGACGGCCGTCTCGCTGGTCACCGGACCCTCCGTGCTCCCGGTGATCGTGCTGGCGGCGGCGGTGCTGTGGGGGCTGCGGACGCGCTCGTGGTGGCAGCCCGCGCTGCTGGCGGGCGCGATGATCACGTCGACGGTGCTGTCCGTCGTCTCCAAGTCCGTGGTCGCGCGGCCCCGGCCACCGGTGGACACCATGTCGATCCCCGGGTCGGAGACCACGTACTCGTTTCCCTCCGGGCATACGGTCGGGACGGCGACCTTCCTCCTCGTCGTCGGCTACCTCCTGTGGATCCGGCGCCCGGCCGTGCGCTCGCTGCTCCTGTGGGTGGTCGGCGCCGCGCTCGGCATCGCCCTGGTCGCCGGCAGCCGGCTCTACCTCGGGTACCACTTCCTCACCGACGTGGCGGCGGGTGCCTCGATCGGCCTGGCCACGCTGGGCGCCGTCGTCGTCGTGGACCGACGACGCGCCGTTCGGGCGGCGCGCCTGACGCGCGCACCGGGCGTCGTCGACGCCGGTGCCGAGCCGGCGGGGTGACCCTCGTGCCCGTTCATGAACGACACGGTGCTGATCGCCGGGTCTGCGCAAGACGTGCGGACCCTTCGGTACCTGTACGTGATGGCCGACGACGTCGCCGCTGTCGACCGGCTCGAGGCCGTCCTCGCCACGTCGACTCCCGCCGCCGAGCCGGGCGCGTTGACCGTGGAGACCCCGAGCGGCGCCATCGCCCTGCGCGACGTGATCGCAGGTCGGCTCGGCGCCGCCTCCCGGCAGCTCATGGCGCTCGTCATGGGCGTCGGGGCCGTGATCATCGCCGTGACGGTGCTCTCCGCCGTCGTCTCCCGGCGTCGCGACTTCGGACGGCGCCGCGCCCTGGGGGCGACCCGGTCGGCCCTCGTCGCGACGCTGCTCGCGCAGATCTCCGTCGGCGCTCTGATCGGCGTCGCCGTCGGTGTCTGCGCGGGGCTCGCCGCCCTCGCCCTCACCACGGGGTCGCTCCCCACGTGGCGGTTCGTCGCGGGAGTCGGTGGACTCACCGTCGTCCTCGCGCTGGCGACCGCGACGCCGATCGCCACGTACGCCGCCTACCGCGATCCGCTGCGCATCCTGCGCGTCCCGTAAGGCCGCTCGCTCGAGGTGCGGCCCCGACGGCGCAGGGCCGCTCGGCGACGCGTCGCCGGGCGGCCCTGCCTCGATCGTTCAGCCGTGCGTCACTTCGCGGCGCAGGTCACCGGGATGGCCGACGTGGGCACGCCTCCCGTCGCAACGAAGCCGTAGCTCGTGGACGACCCGGAGGCGAGCGTCCCGTTCCAGGCGGCGTTCGTGGCGGTCACGTTCGCCCCCGAGCCGGTCACGTCGGCCGACCAGGCGTTCTGGATCCGCACGGACCCGGGCAGCATGAACGACGTCGTCCAGCCCTTCAGCGCGGAGCCGGCGGTGACCGTGACCGTGCCCTGGAAGCCGGTGCCCCAGCTGTTCGCCACCGAGAGGACGGCGGAGCACCCGGTGCCGGGGTCCGTCGTCGGCTCGGTGGTGGGCTCGGTCGTCGGCTCGGTCGTCGGCTCGGTCGTGGGCTCGGTCGTGGGCTCGGTCGTGGGCTCGGTGGTCGGCTCGGTGGTCGGCTCCGGGTCAGACCCCTCGGGGTCGGGCTCGACGCCCCAGATCAGCTTCCCGCCGTCGTACAGGGTGATGGCCTCGGTGCGAGCCAGCCCGGTCTGGGTCAGCCCGGCGAACGACGGGTCGTCCGTGGCGTCCCAGCCCGTGCTGCCGCTCACGCGGAACTGGATCTCCCGGCGGTGCTGCGACTGGCCACCCGGGTAGATGTTCTGGCCCTTGCAGCTGAGCTCGACGTAGTACAGGTCGCCGCCCGCGTGCACGGCGCCGCCGGACTGGGCCCCGCACTCGCTGTAGTTGCTGCTCAGCTTCACGTCGGCCGCCCGCTCGCCGGAGTCGAGCCGGAACCAGTACCGCAGCGTGCCCGCGGTGAGGGACCGGGCCGGCCAGGCGGACTCGTTGCGGACCATCGCCTTGACCTCGGTGAACGTGCTGGCCGGGGGCTGGTTGAGCTGTGCCTCGACGAAGATCTCCGGGCCGTCCGGCGTCTCCTTGACGGGGAACTTCGCGTTCGCCGTCCCGCCGTAGTCCGCCACGAGCGCGGCGAGCGCGCCGGAGAACCCGGCGTTGTAGTCCGTGGCCACCTCGTTGGCGACGTAGTCGGTCCGCTTGTCCGCGTACGCGTCGTTGGCGCTGCTCGGGCCGCCGACGAGCGCCCCGTAGAGCACATGCCGGGTCTTCGTCGGCTGGTCGAGCGAGTCGAGCCACGAGCCGTGGGCGGTGCGGTGGTGGGGGTTCTGCGGCGCGTTCGGCCCGATGCCGACCACGTAGCTGCTGCTGCGCGGGTTGTCGCCGAGGATGTAGTCGATCTGCCGCTTGCCGAAGCTGCGGTACCGCTCGGCGCGCGTGGCGTCGCTGGTCCAGTCCGCGTAGGTCAGCGCGACGAACGCGGTGTTCGCGGCGTAACGCAGCGAGCCCCACGAGTCGAGGACGGCCTCGCCGCCGGGGGAGTAGGCGACGCGCTGGCCGTTCACCCCGACGGTCCAGAAGTCGAGCCACCGGTTCGCGTCGTCGATGTACTTCTGCTTGCCGGTCGCCATGGCGAGCAGCGCGTAGGTGGCGTAGCTCTTGTCGTCCCAGGCGACCGTCCACCTGTAGGACTTGGTCGTCGACTGGCTCTCGGTGCTGAGCTTGTCGTACTCGGTCTCCGCCTTGGCCAGGTAGGTGGCGTCACCGGTCGCCTTGTAGAGCCAGTAGGCGCCCCAGACCAGCTCGTCCTGGTACCCGGACCACGACTTGTAGTAGGCCGACGCCGCGGTCACGCAGTCGGAGTACTTGCCGCGGTAGGTGTCCGCGAAGCTGTACAGCTGCTTGGCGTTCGTGAGGAGGGTGCTCGCGTAGGCGGGGTCGTCCTTGGCGAAGACGATCGACGCCGACGCCATCGACGCCGCGGTCTCGGCCGCGACGTCGCTGCCCGGGCAGGAGGCGTCGATCTTGTACGCCGGTCGCTTCATGGTCATGACCTCGGCCGGGCCCCACCACTTGTGGTCCGCCTCGCCGTCGCCCACCTGCACGTACAGCTCGTTCGGGGCCGTGTGCGCCTTGAGGAAGTAGTCGTTGACCCAGCGCAGGTTGCCCTTGAGCTCGTCCAGCTGGCCGATGGCCGCGTAGCCGTCGGGGTTCGCGATGGCGCCCCAGGCGAGCATGGTCGCGGAGAACGCCATGGGGAGCCCGAACTTCACGTGGTCGCCGGCGTCGTACCAGCCGCCCGTGAGGTCGTGCCCGACGTCGGACCCGTCGCCGAGCGCGGAGTCGCCGCGCCAGCTGACACGGTTGTCGTCCGGCAGGTCGCCGGAGCGCTGGGCCTCGTAGAAGAACATCGAGGCCTGCAGGGCCTCCCCGTAGTCGGCGTGCGACGCGGCCTGAGCCGACCCGCCGCCGAGGGCGACGAACGTGGTGGCCGCGAGGGTCGCGGCCAGGGCCGCCGCCAGGGCGGGTCGGGTGGTGCGCCGCGGCCGGGCGAGGTCCGCGGGTGGTCGTGCTGACATTGGGCTCTCCCCTCGAAGCGTCCGGGGACGGCGCTGCCCCCGGGGCGCGCGCCGACGACGTCGCGCGCGCGACCCGGCCATGCTGGCGTTGCGGCGGTCGGGGCGTCCGGTGCCTAAACGCTTCAGTCGTCGCCGGGTCGACGCGGGGTCGACGCGGGATCGACGCCGGGCGGGCGTGGCGTGGTGGGTCCGACGGCGGCGCTCAAGCCACGCGACGGGCGCTCGGGGTCGTGGCGGTAGCTGGTCATCGCGACGGCGTGGCCGTAGGCGGCGGTGACGTCGACGCGCTCGGCGCCGCCCGCCTGGAAGGCCGCCAGCAGCCACCCGCCCGGTGCGAGCACCCGATGGATCTCGCGGACGACCGTCGCCATCCGGTCCGGGGCCGTGTGGATGAGCGAGTACCAGGCGAGCAAGCCCGCCGCCCCGCCGTCGGGCAGGGGCAGGTCCTCGAGCGCGCCGATCCGGAAGTCCACCTCGGGGTGGTCGCGCCGCGCTGTCGCCACCATCCGCGGGGACACGTCGACGCCGACGACGGCGAGCCCGCGTGCGGCCAGGTACGCGCTGACGACGCCGGTGCCTGGTGCGGATCAGATCCAGGGCGTCCGGCTCGGCCATGAGGGACGACGGTAGGTGCGCGGGCCACCGGCGTCGCCGTCCGGGGCGCGTGGGCGTGCGACGAGCGGCGAGGTCGAGCACTCTCGGGATCGTGAATGCCGATAAGGACGGCGAGGCGGCGGTGACGGCAGGCCGCCAGGTGCTGGTCGTGCAGGGCGGTGGTGCGGGCGTCCACGACGAGTGGGACCTGCGCCTGGTGCAGAGCCTGCGTCGCCATCTGGGGCCAGGGTTCGACGTCCGGTACCCCCGGATGCCCGTGGAGGGGGACCCGGACCCGGTCCGCTGGGGTGACGCCATCGCGAGCGAGCTGGCCGACCTCGACGAGGGCGCGGTCGTCGTCGGGCACTCGATCGGTGGGACGCTGCTGGTCCACACGCTCGCCGAGCGGGCCCTCGGTGGGAGCCTCGGCGCCATCGTGCTGGTCGCCGCGCCGTTCGTCGGCCGGGGCGGCTGGCCGAACGGCGCGTTCGAGTTCGCGCTCGACCTGGGTGGGCGGCTCCCGGCGGGAGTGCCCGTGCACGTCGTCCACGGCCTCGACGACGACACCGCGCCGCCGGACCACGCGGAGCGCTACGGCGAGGCGATCCCGCAGGCACGTGTGCACCTGCTCCCGGGGCGCGACCACCAGCTCGGTGGGGACCTGCGCGAGGTCGCCGCGATGATCCGCACCATCCGCTGACGTCGTCTGCAGGGCCTTGACAAGAATCTTTGTCAAGGCGTGGACTGGGGCGCATGCACGACGTCGAAGTCATCGAGAGCCCCTCGGCTGCCGCGGTCGCTCTGGACCCGATCCGGTCGCGGCTCCTGGCGGAGCTGGTCGACCCCGCCTCCGCGGCGGCGCTGGCCGCCCGCGTCGGCATCCCGCGCCAGAAGGTCAACTACCACCTGCGCGCGCTCGAGGCGCACGGCCTCGTCGAGCTGTCCGGTGTCCGCCGGCACGGCGGCATCACCGAACGCCTGCTCCGGGCGTCGGCGGCGTCGTACGTCGTCTCGCCGGCGGCGATCAGTGCGTCGGCGTCCGACCCGGCGAGGAACGCCGATCGCCTCTCGGCCGGCTACCTCGTCGCGCTGGCGGCGAGGGTCGTCCGCGAGGTCGGCGCACTCGCCCGCCGCGCGAGCACCTCCGGCGAGCGCGTCCCCACCTTCACCGTCGACACCGTCATCGGCTTCCGCTCCGCCGCCGACCGCGCCGCCTTCGCCGAGGAGGCGACCGCCGCGGTGCTCGACCTGGCCGCCCGCTACCACCACGACGACGGCGAGCCCTACCGGCTCGTCATCGCCGCCCACCCCCGTCCTGAGGAGAGCGCATGACCACCAACGCCCCGACCGTCCCGTACCGGCTCGAGTTCAGCGTCGAGGTCCCGGGTACCCCCGAGCAGGTGTGGCAGGCGATCGCCACGGCCGGCGGCCTGAGCGCGTGGTTCCTCCCGACCCAGCTCGAGGAGCACCAGGGCGGCACCGTGCACTTCTCCATGGGCCCCGAGATGGGCTCGGACGGGCACGTCACCGCCTGGGAGCCGCCGCGGCGCCTCGTCTACGAGGAGGACTGGGCGGCCCTCATGGGCCAGGACCCGGACGCGCTCAGCCCGCTGACGTCGGAGTTCGTCGTCGAGGCGACCTCCGGCGGCACGTGCGTGGTGCGGGGGACCAGCAGCGGGTTCGGCACCGGCGCGGCCTGGGAGGGGGAGTGGTGGGTCGACATGGGCGCCAGCTGGGTGCCGCAGTTCGACAAGCTGCGCCTCTACCTGGCGCACTTCGCCGGTCAGCAGGCGACGACCATGGAGGCGGTCGCCACGCACCCGGTCGCCGCGGAGGCGCTCTGGCTGGCGCTGCGCGACGCGCTCGCACTGGGCGAGGAGGGCGCGCCCGTGGAGCTGCGCGGGACGACGGGCGTGGTCGAGCGGCTCGGCGAGCACGGTGCGTTGGTCCGCCTCGCCGCACCCGTGCCCGGCCTCCTCCAGGCGGCGGTGCACGCCATGGGCGACTCCGAGGCCATGGCCTACGTCAGCGCCTACCTCTTCTCGCCCGACGCCGCCGCATACGTCGAGCGCGAGGAGCCGGCCTGGCAGGCATGGCTGGGCGGCCTGTCGGCCTGAGCCGGCGTCCGCGAGGTGCTCAGGACGCCGAGGGCGGCTCGGCGTCGGCGGCCGCCCGCCGGATCATCTCGTCCGCGAACCGTGCCAGGTGCGCCAGGTTCAACGTACGCACGGCGTCGACCGTCGGCGTGGGGTCGCCGTGCGCGACGACCTCGCAGACCATCCGCACCGTTGCGCCCGACGGGTGCGGTTCCACCGTGATGACGGAGTCCGTCGGATGGCTCGCCGAGTGGTGGCGCAGCACCAGCCGGTGCCCCGGCCCCACCGCGACGACCTCGTGGAGGCGGACGACGAGCCGCCCGTCGAGCGGGCAGATGAGGTACCGGAGCTCACCGACCTGACCGGGCGGCGTGCCGGGGACCACACCCCCTTGCTCCCCGGGCGCCGCGTCGACCGTGTAGGTGCCGGCGTCGAGCACGCCGCGCCACGCGTCCTCGACGGGTACAGGGACGACCACCTGGACGTCGACCTCGCCGCGGCCGAGCGGCTCGTCGGACCGGTGCTCGCACGTCGACACCCGTCCGCGGGCGATCGCCCCGGTGAGAGGGGACGGCGGTGGGGCCCCCGTGAGGAGGTGGTCGAGCTGCTGGACGGCGCGCTGGGCCGCGACGTGGAGCCCGCGCGCGGCACCCGACGCGGCGACGCCGCGCACCCGACCGCTCACGACGACGCGGACGAGGGACACCGGCATCTCCGCGGCACCCCCGGCGTCGAAGACGCTCCAGTCCCAGGTCATGGTCGTCTCGGGACCGACGCGGCGCAGCACGATGCGGCGGCCCTCCTCGAGCTCGGCCACCTCGACGAGCGTGCCGAGCAGGCCGCCGGCCACCTTCTGCACCAGGCACCAGCGCTCGGGGACGGAGCCGGGGATCGCGAAGGCGTCCGCGGAGGTGAAGGCGGCGCCGGGGGTCGAGAGCAGGGCCCAGACGTCGGCGGGTGCGCGGTCGATCTGCGCGGCGTGCTCCCCGCTTGCGTCGATGACGGCCTGCGGCCCGGGCGGGTCCGACGGCGAACCCGGGAACGTCATGCGCCGGGCCCACCGGTCCGCCAGCCTGTCCATCCACTGCGAGATCGCCGTCACGACGACTACTTCGGCCGTCCCCGATTCGGACATGAGGCGGCGTCGGGCCGAGGTAGGGCCGGGCGGAGGGCCCCTACCGTCCCTCGGTGCGCCGCTCGCGGAGCCAGGTGTGCCAGTCCACGCCGGCGACGGGGACGCCGGGCTCCGGCAGCATCGAGCCGGCGGCCATGCTCGCGGCGGCGGGGCCGGGGCGAACGATCACGTCGAGCCCGTCGTGGGCCGCGAGGTCCCGGACGAGGTCGGGCAGGCGTTCGACCTTCGGGCCGGCCAGCTGTCGGTCGCGCGCCTCCGGCTCGGTCGCGGCCTCGAGCAGCGCCCGGGCCACCTCGGCCGACTCCACGGGCTGAGTCGGCACGTCCATGATCTCGACGACGCCGGCGGGCTCCCGGCCGTCGAGCGCCCGCGCCAGCGCCTGTCCCGGGAACTCGTGGAACTGGGTGGCGCGCAGCGCGACCGCGCCCGGTGCGTGCTCGCGGGTGGCCTCCTCGTGCGCCAACGTGGCCACGTACCAGTCGAAGTCCTGACTCCGGTCGATGCCGACGATCGACAGGACCACCGACCGGCCGACGCCGGCTGCCCAGCCCGCGGCACCCAGGTTCCGCGCCACGGCGGTGAAGAACTCCGGGGCCGAGGCGCGGTCCGCCGAGTCCGGGCGGCTGACGTCGACCACCGCGTCGACACCGGCCATGGCTGTGGCGACCGCCTCCGGGTCGAGGAGGTCGACGCCGTGCCTCCGGCTCATCCGCACGACCTCGTGCCCGGCGGCCTCGCCCCGCCGGCACAGCTGCTCTCCGATCAGGCCGCTGGCCCCGGCCACCGCAATCCGCATGCGCCCACTCTCGCATCCCGACCCAGGGGCTTCCCCTCGACCGCGCGCGGGCAGGCAGCGCTCCACGAAGCGACGAGCGTCGACGGCCGCGACCTCGGTCGCCGCGCGACGGTTCGCTTGACCTGCTCACCGGCTTGTTCCACGGCGTGAGCATCCCGAGCGGGTGGCCTAGCTGCCGACCGCCAGATCGGCGATTCCGCCGATGGTGACCGAGTGGGCGGGCGGCCCGTCGCAGAACCACTCTCGACCGCAGGCGCCGAGCGGGCGATCGTGCATCGGGCAGTTCGGGTGGTCGTATCCCCAGAGACTCAGTACCTCGGAGAGCTCGGCCGCGAGGTACTCGAGCGCGACCTCGCCGAGGACGGCCGGCTGGTCCTCTGCGCTGGGCAGGCCGCCGTCCTCGAGCGGCCCGTCGCACTCGGGCCGATCGACCTCGCTCAGCGGCTCGCCGAGCCGCACGGACTCGCTGCGCTCACCCGTGGCGACCGTCATCACGAGGTCCTCGTCCACGCGGAGATGCCAAGGAGCTCCGAAGAGAGCCTCCAGGTCCCGCACCAGGGGTGCTGCGGCATCGCGCAGGCTCGTCACCGCGGCGGAACGTTCCGGGGACGTGCTCATCACCACCTCCACGTCGCTTCGGTATGAGCCGACCCTTCCCGCGCGGCGCCGTCAAGGCGCCATGGTGCAGCACGAAGGCCGCCGTCCCTCGCGGAACGGCGGCCCTCAATTCGCACGGACCTTGCGGTCCGGCCGTCAACCGGGCTTCACCAGCTCGGTCGCACAGTGGAGGTGGCGGGAATCGAACCCGCGTCCGACGGCAGTGAACCAGGGCTTCTCCGGGCGCAGCCTGCTATGAGTCTCTCGGCCCCCGCGATCACACAGGCAAGTCGCGGACGGGCTCAGTCACCTAAGAGTCCCCGCAGCTCCGGTGACAAGAGCTGCGAGCAGTGGCCCTCTAGATGACGCCGGTTACCGAGTCGAGAGCACTCTCGGACCGACGGACTTCGAAGCCTCGCTCAGGCGGCGAGGGCGAAGTCGGTGCGCTTGGAATCGGCACCTATTGGTTTGCTGGGAGCGTTAACGAGATAACCCAACATCCTCGGCCCGCTTCTCCTGGATCGACGACCATCGTCGAAACCGATCACCCCCTGTGCAGTTGTCAACCGCCCCTGCCCGACCGCGAGCGGCCCGCAGGGCGTCGTCAAGTCTACGTCAAGAACGCCCCCGTAGCCGCCGGGATTCCCGGGGCCGGCAGCTCACCAGCTGCCGCCGCCCCCACCGCTCACGCCGCCGCCACCGAAGCCGCCCCCGCTGCCGAACGCGGAGCCGCCGGACACGCCCGCGCCACCCGCGCTGGGTGCCGGCGCGGTGAGCGCGGACGAGGTCACGGACTCGAACCGGCCCAGGTCGTGCCCGAGCATCGGCGCCATCGCCCAGAAAGGCACGCCGGGGGAGCCGACGTACCAGTCGGGCTCCGGCATCGTCCGGCCCTGCGCAGCGAGCTGCTCGAAGATGCGCGCCCAGCGCTCGGTCAGCCCGAACGCGATGGCGTAGGGCAGGTAGCGGCTGAAGAGGTCCTCGCCCTCCTCGAACCTCAGCTGGCCTGCCTCAGCCGTGGCGAGGTACTGCCGGAATCCCTCGGCCTGGGCGAGCACCGCGCTGCCCGACGCCGTCCGTGCCGGGGCGGCCTTCGTGGCGGCGAGCCAGGCGATCCCGACCGCCACGGTCGCCAGGCCCACGAGACCCCATCCCGTGCGCATCGCCAGGAGCAGGGTGCCGCCGATGCCGAGCAGCAGGATCAGCACGCCGACGGCGGCCCACGCCTTGCGCACGGACGCCGGGTTGCGGCGGAACCAGCCGCGCTGCGTGACGTCGGCGTACAGCGCCGCCTGGACCTCCGCCATCGACGACGCGAACGTGGTGCGCAGGTCCGACATCAGCACCGTCTCCGCGGTGCCGAACAGGTCGTCCCGCAGCAGGCGCTCGTACTGCAGCAGCTCGTCGGCCGGGCCGGCGAGACGGGTCAGGCGCCAGTCCGCGCCGTCGTCGACGCGCTCGATGCGGAGGTGGCCGCGCACGGCGAGGTCCACGATCGTCGCGGTGACGTCGCGGGGGTCGGCCACCTCGTCGACGAGCGTGCCGAGCTGCCCCGCGTGGAAGTCGGCCGGGGGCGTGAACTGCACCGCCACCGGCGCCCGGCGCCGCGAGCCCACGCCGACCGCCTGGCCCGGTGCCGGCACGACGCCGGGGGTCAGGCCCACGTACTGCTCGTCGAACCCGTCGCGCCGCAGCCGGCGGTACATGACGAGCCCGCCCGCGGCGAGCACCGCGAGCGAGCCGCCCGCCGTCGCCGGCGTCAGCGCGAACGCCCGGCCGAGCGACCAGTGCTCCTCGAGCAGCGGCTCGGCGCCGACGAACGTGCCGCGCGGGTACTGCACGGCGACCGTCAGTGGCTCCAGCGGCTCGATGCGGCTCTGCGTGAACGTCGCGACATCGCCTGAGGAGGTGGCGCCGTCGCAGCTCAGGGAGGACATCGACCGGGCGTAGCACGCCACGCGCGTCGGGTCCGCGGGGCCGGTGACGGTCACGGTCACGTCCTGCACCGGCAGGCGCCAGTCGCTGATCGCGTCGAGGTAGAGCTCGTCGCCGGTGGCGTCCGGCACGTGGCCCGACGCCCGGGCCGCCAGGTCCGGCCACGGGTAGCCGGCCGGGTTCACCCAGCCGTCGACGTCGAACGTCACGTGGTACTCGTGGACGCCGCGGACCTCCTGGTCCGGGTCGCCGATCCGGATCTCCTCCATGGCGTACGGGCCGCCGTCCTCCGACGTCGTGACGTGCACCCCGGCGGGCGCGTCAGCGCTCGAGGCCTCGACGTCGTGCACGCGGTAGACGCGGTCGTGGTCGTCGTCGAACGGCTCGCTGGTCATCCAGGTCAGGCGCGGGCCGTGCCCGGGCGTGTTCCCGAAGTCCATCGTGACGTCCATCGTGACGTGGGCGACGCCGTCGCGGTCCAGGTCGATGGCCATCACCAGGTGGGTGACGAGGTCGTCGCTCAGCTCCGGTCCGGGCATCGCCGCAGCCGAGCCGGCCAGGGCGAGGGGCGCCGCCGCCACGAGCAGCGCCGCGCCACCGCGCACGAACCCGCCCGCCCGACGTCGTCGTCCAACACCCGATGCGCTCACCGCTGCCGCCGCAGACTCATCTCCGCCTGGGCCTCGCGGTTGGCCTGGGCCTCGCGCAAGGACTGCCGCTTGTCGTACTCCTTCTTGCCTCGGGCCAGCGCGATCTCGACCTTCGCGCGCCCGTCGAGGAAGTACAGGGAGAGCGGGACGATCGTGCGGCCCTTCGCCTGGACCTCCTGCGCCAGCTCGGCGATCTCGCGCGCGTGCAGCAGCAGCTTGCGCTTGCGCCGGGGTGCGTGGTTGGTCCAGGTGCCCTCGGTGTACTCGGGGATGTGGACGCCCTCGAGCCACGCCTCGCCGCGGTCGACGGAGACGAAGCCGTCCACGAGCGACGCCCGCCCGGCGCGCAGCGCCTTGACCTCCGTGCCGGTCAGGACGAGCCCGGCCTCGAAGACGTCGTCGATGTGGAAGTCGTGGCGAGCCTTCTTGTTGCTCGCCACGAGCTTGCGCCCGTTCTCCCGTGCCATGCGCTCAAGGCTAGGGGAGGGACCGCCGCCCCCCGAACGGCAATCCCCCGACGCCGCGCGCTACTTCGCGATGAGCGGCCACGGGTCGACGGTCTGGCCGTTGACGTAGGCCTCGAAGTGCAGGTGGCAGGCGGCGGACGTCCCGGTGTTGCCGGCGTAGCCGATGAGCTGGCCCTCCCGCACGTCCTGGCCCGCGCTGACCGCGAAGCCCGACAGGTGGTTGTAGCTCGACATCAGGGACTGGCCCTTCCAGTACCCGTTGTTGATCATCACCTGGTTGCCGTACCCGGACCGCATCTTCGCCCACTCGACGTGACCGCTCGCGCCCGCGTAGACCTCGACGCCGCAGTAGGCGCGCAGGTCCACGCCGGCGTGCAGGCGCCAGTAGTGCAGGATCGGGTGGAACCGCATGCCGTATGGCGACGTCATGTACGCCGGGTTGTACGACGACGGGTTGCGGAACGGCTGCTCAGCGGTCGAGCCGACCGGGCGCTTGCCCGCGGCGGCGCGGGCGGCGTCCTGCGCGGCGATGATCGCGGCGAGGTCGGCGGCCAGCTGCGCGGCCTGCGCCTTCAGCTCCTCCTGCTGGGCCTCCATGGCCGCCTTCTGCGACTCGATGAACGCCGTCTTCTCCTGCGCGTCCGCGAGCAGGCTGTCGAGCTCGGCCCGTCGCTGCTCCGCCTGCTGCCGCACGACCTCGGCCTGCGCGAGCTTGGCCTCGGCCTCGTCCTTGAGGCCCGTGATCTGCTCGCGGATCGCCTCCAGGCGCGCCTGCTGGTTGCGGTTGACGCCGTTGAGCTGGTCCAGCTCGCGCAGCGACTGGGTCTGGGTGCGCAGCGCCGTCGCCGACGCCGCGGACTGCTCGATGAAGTCCTCGGTGCTGCTGGCGTCGAGGATCGCCGACAGCGACGACGCCGCCATGTCGCCGCGGTACGCCTCGCGCGCCATCCGGCCGATCGCGACCTTGAGCTCGGCGGCCCGCTGGGTGTTCTGCGCGATCTGGTCGGTGATCGCCTGCTCCTCGGCCTGGGCGTCCGCGAGCCGCTGGGCGAGGATGTCGGCCTCCCGCTGCAGGCGGTCCCGCTCGGCGACGGCGGTGTCGAGCGCCTGCTGGGCGATCGGGATCTGCGCCTGGATGCCCTGGAGCGCCACGTAGGCGTCCGCGAGCTGCTGGCTGAGGCCCTCGAGGTCGCCCTCGAGCTGGGCGAGCGCGGCGTCGGTCGCCTCCTGCTTCGCCTCCGCCTGCGCCCGCTGGTTGTTGAGGTCGTCGAGGTTGTCCGCCGTGGCCGGCGTGCTCGCCGTCAGCCCCACGACCGCGGCCAGGCAGAGCGCCAGGACGGGGGCGAGGCGCCGGTGCAGCGACCGGCGGTGGGGGTGCGTCGTCGTCATCGTCCTCACACCTTCGTGTAGCGGCTCAGGGTGACCACGCTGGAGATCGCGGCGAGGCCGATCGCGACCGCGACCAGGATCGGCGCGACCTGCCAGACCGCGTCCGTGCCGATGAACGCCACGAACTGCACGGACTGCGCCAACCAGTCCTGGACCAGGTAGCGCACGCCGAACCACAGCCCCGCGACCGCCAGCCCCGCCCCGATGGTCGCGGCGATCGCGCCCTCGAGCATGAACGGCAGCTGGATGAAGACGTTCGAGGCACCCACCAGCCGCATGATCTCGGTCTCGCGGCGGCGGCTCATCGCGGACAGGCGGATCGTCGTCGTGATGAGCAGGACGGCGGCCAGCAGCATCACGGCTGCCAGGCCCGCGGCGACCATGCTCGAGCGGTTGAGCAGCAGGATCAGGGGGTCGATGAGCTTGCGCTGGTCCTCGACGCTCTCGACGCCGGTACGCCCGGTGAACATCTCCGCGACGACGCCGTACTGCTCGGGGTCCACGAGGGCCACGCGGAACGACGCCTGCATCTGCTCCTCGGTGACGCCCTGCGCCCACCACACGTCGGCGAAGCGCTTCGTGAAGGAGGCGAAGGCATCGGCCTTGGACTCGAAGTAGACCTGCTTGATGAGGTCCTTGTTGGCGGGCGACTCGAGCTCGGTGCGAAGGGCGTCGATCTGCTCCTGGGTCGCCTCGCCGCCCGCGCACGTCGGGGTGTCGGAGTCCTGCGGGCAGAGGTAGATGGTGACCTCGACGCGGTCGTACCAGTCGTCCTTCATCTGGCCGACCTGCGCCTGCAGCAGCCCGGCCGCGCCGACGAACGCCAGCGAGACGAAGGTGACGAGGACGACGGAGACCGCCATCGAAAGGTTGCGCCGCAGGCCGTGGCCGATCTCGGCGAGGATGAACTGGATGCGCATGGCCGCCCCCTACCGATCCGACCCGTAGACGCCGCGGGACTGGTCGCGCACGAGCTGGCCGGAGTCGAGCTCCACCACCCGCTTGCGCATCTGGTCGACGATCTCGTCGTCGTGCGTCGCCATCACCACGGTCGTGCCCGTGCGGTTGATGCGGTCGAGCAGCCGCATGATCCCGACCGACGTCGTCGGGTCGAGGTTGCCGGTCGGCTCGTCGGCCAGGAGGATCGCCGGCCGGTTCACGAACGCGCGGGCGATCGCCACGCGCTGCTGCTCGCCGCCCGAGAGCTCGTGGGGAAGGCGCTTCTCCTTGCCCTCCAGCCCGACCAGCTCCAGCGTGTCCGGCACCGTCGTGAGGATGTGGTGGCGCGGCTTGCCGATGACCTGCAGCGCGAAGGCGACGTTCTCGAAGACCGTCTTCGTGGGCAGCAGCCGAAAGTCCTGGAACACGGTGCCGATCTGGCGGCGCAGGTGCGGCACCTTCCACGTCGACAGGGTCGACAGGTCCTTGCCGGCCACGAAGACGCGGCCCGCCGTCGGGCGCTCCTCGCGCAGCACCAGGCGCAGGAACGTCGACTTGCCGGAGCCGGAGGCCCCGACCAGGAAGACGAACTCGCCGCGCTCGATCTCGAGGTCCACGGAGTCCAGCGCCGGTCGGGCGCCTCTCGCGTAGACCTTGGTCACGTCCTCGAAGCGGATCACGAGGTCCTTCACGGGTCGGTCGGCGGTGCCGCGGGGTGCCGGTGCGGGACCGGGGGCACGGTCGGCCCCGTCGCGAGCCTAGGCAGGCCCCGAAGCACCCTCGGGGGGGACACGCCGCCCGTGACAGGCCTCACAGGCCCGCCGACGACGTCGGCCAGGCGCCGAAGGGGGCGTACGGGACGTTCCCGGCGCCGTCTCGAACAAGCGACCGCTACGCGCGCATCTCCTGTGCGCACAGCCGTCGTTCGTTCGAGAGCGGGCTCGCAGCGTCAGCTCGACGTGGCGTCGGCGATCGCGCGGCGACGCCACCGGATGCCGGCCTCGATGAAGCCGTCGATGTCGCCGTCGAACACGGCCGAGGGGTTGCCGACCTCGAACTCGGTGCGCAGGTCCTTGACCATCTGGTACGGCTGCAGCACGTACGAGCGCATCTGGTCGCCCCAGGACGCCTTGATGTCGCCCGCGAGCTCCTTCTGGGTGGCCTTCTCCTCCGCCTGCCGCACCAGGAGGAGGCGCGACTGGAGGACGCGCAGCGCGGCGGCGCGGTTCTGGATCTGGCTCTTCTCGTTCTGCATCGACACGACGATCCCGGTGGGGATGTGCGTCAGCCGGACCGCGGAGTCCGTCGTGTTCACGGACTGGCCGCCCGGGCCGGAGGACCGGAAGACGTCGACCTTGATCTCGTTCTCGGGGATGTCGATGTGGTCGGTCTGCTCGATGAGCGGGACCACCTCGACCGCGGCGAACGACGTCTGGCGCCGGCCCTGGTTGTCGAACGGCGAGATGCGCACGAGGCGGTGCGTGCCGGCCTCGACGGAAAGGTTGCCGAAGGCGTACGGCACCTTGACCTCGAAGGTCGCGGACTTGATGCCCGCCTCCTCCGCGTAGGAGGTGTCGAGGACGGCGGTCGGGTACCCGTGGCGCTCGGCCCAGCGCAGGTACATGCGCAGGAGCATCTCGGCGAAGTCCGCGGCGTCCACGCCGCCGGCGCCGGCGCGGATCGTGACGACCGCCTCGCGGGAGTCGTACTCGCCCGAGAGCAGGGTGCGGACCTCGAGCGCGCCGAGGTCGCGGCGCAGCGTCTCCAGCTCGGACTCGGCGTCCGCGAGCGTCTCGGTGCGCTCCGGGTCGCCGTCGTCCAGGTCGTTGGCCATCTCGACCAGGGTCTCCAGGTCGTCGAGGCGGCGCCCCAGCTGCTCGAGGCGCTCCAGCTCGCTCTGCGCGTGCGACAACGCGGAGGTCACCTTCTGCGCGGCCTCCGGGTCGTCCCACAGGTCCGGCGCGGCGGCCTGGTCCGACAGCTGGGCGATCCGGGCGCGCAGGGCGTCCGGGTCCGTCACGGCGCGGATGGTGCCCAGCGTGGTGCGCAGGGCGGAGATCTCGCTGGGGAAGTCGGTGGCCACGACCCACAAGGCTACCGGCCGGGTGGGGGAGGGTGCCCCGGCGGGCGCGGGCGGCCGTCGGGGGCGGCGTCCCGGCGGGCCGCGGATGGCGACGACGGTGTCGCTCGGCGGCGGGGCGGCGCGGGGAGGACGTGGGGCGGCGAAGACGCGGGGAGGACGTGGGGCGGCGAAGACGCGGGGCGGAAGTCGGGGAGGACGCGGGGCGAAGCGGGCCGGGAGGTGCCTGGAGAGAGGCCGCGGAAGGCCCGGGAAGGGCGACCGAATCGTCTCGATCGGGCCTGCGACTACTCCGTTCGGGTGACGCGACACGCCCGCGGAAGGTCCGGGTGCCCGCGATCGCGGCTCGAGCGGGCCATGCCGAAGGCGGTCGACCGGAGCTCCGGGCGGGACGTCGTCGTCACCCCTTCGAGGGATACGCGACGGCCTCTCCGCGGGCGCCCGCCGGGCCGCGGTAAGCGCTTGCAGGCGGCCGTGGATAACTGGGGCCGGGGCACGCGGACCCGCAGGTCGGGAGCGCTTCCACGCCTGTGGACGACCATGGTCAACCGGACGAAACGGACGCGCGTGAATGGCTCGGCGGTCCTCTCGCAGGGCTGCTCCGGGTGACTCCGGGCAGCGGGCCGCCCCCCAGGTCAGAAGCGGTGGCCGCGCTCTCACCGCAACCGAGTCGTAACCAACTCGTGATGCTCCCAGGCGTCTTGACCAGGCGAGACGGCTACTAGATTGGCCTGGCGCTCCAGAGTGGGAGCGCACCCACAGCCACCAAAGGGGATATGGCATGAAGTGGTCTCGATCCCGCGCAGCGGGCTTCGTCGCGGTCGCAGCGTCCGCGGCGCTGTTGCTCTCCGCCTGCGGCGGTGACTCCAAGGACGACGGCAAGAAGGACGACGCGGGCAGCGGCTCGACGTCGGGCGCCGGCGAGGACATCACCCTCACGATCACCACGTTCGGCACGTTCGGCTACGACGACCTGTACAAGGAGTACGAGGCGGCGCACCCGAACATCAAGATCGACGCGACCAACATCGACACCGGCGGCAACGCCCGGACCGACGCGTTCACGAAGATCGCCGCCGGCTCCGGCCTCAGCGACATCGTCGCGCTCGAGGAGGGCTGGCTCGGCTCGGTCATGGAGGTGTCCGACAACTTCGCGGACCTCCGCGACTACGGGATCGAGGACCGCAAGGACGACTGGCTGCCGTGGAAGTACCAGCAGGCGACGGACCCGCAGGGTCGCGTCATCGGCTACGGCACCGACATCGGCCCTGAGGGCATCTGCTACAACGGCAAGCTCTTCGAGGCCGCCGGCCTCCCGAGCGACCGTGCCGAGGTCGCCAAGCTGCTCAACGGCGACTGGGCGCACTTCTTCGACGTCGGCCGTCAGTACAAGGAGAAGACCGGCAAGGCCTGGTACGACCAGTCCGGCTTCGTCTGGAACGCCATGGTGAACCAGCTCCCCGAGGGCTACTACACCAAGGACGGCGAGCTCAACGTCGAGAAGAACGCGGACCTCAAGGACCGCTGGGACCTCCTCGCTGGCGCTGCGAAGGACGGCCTGTCGGCCGCCCAGGCCCAGTGGGACTGGAACGGTGGCAAGTCCTTCGTGGACGGCACCTTCGCGACCTTCATGTGCCCCGGCTGGATGCTCGGCGTCCTCCAGGGCAGCGCTGAGGGCGGCGGCGGCGACGCCACCACCGGCTGGGACTTCGCTGACGTCTTCCCCGGCGGCCCCGCCAACTGGGGTGGCTCGTTCCTCGCGGTGTCCGAGAGCTCGAAGCAGAAGGAGGCCGCTGCGGCCCTCGCTGACTGGCTGACCCAGCCGGAGCAGCAGATCAAGCAGTTCGAGGCCGCTGGCACGTTCCCGAGCACGGTCGAGGCCGCGAAGAACCTCGCCGACAACGCGACCCCGAACGAGTTCTTCAACAACGCGCCCGTCGGTGCGATCCTCGCCGCGCGCGCCGAGGGCGTTCAGGCCCAGTTCAAGGGTCCGGACGACTCGCTGATCCAGGAGAACGTGTTCGGCCCCGCCATCCAGGCTCTCGACCAGGGCACGGCTGACGCCGCGTCCGGTTGGGACCAGGCGATGAAGCTGCTCAACGACCTCGTCGTGAACGGCTGATCCAGCTGAACCCCCGCGAGACCGCGGGCCCCCCCCGCCCCCCCCGGGGCCCCGCCGTCGCGGCCACTCCCGATCTGAACAGGAACAACATGTCCTCCACGCTCGACACGAGCACGGGTGGGACGGCGATCGACACGGCGAGGGGTTCGAGTGGACCTAGGCGGCGGCGCCGCGGGTTCCGCCAGTGGCTCGGCTGGCTCGACCTGAAGGTCTCTCCATACCTCTACATCTCGCCGTTCTTCTTGCTGTTCGCCCTCGTCGGCCTGTTCCCGCTCTGCTACACGCTCTACGTCGCGCTGCACAAGTGGGACCTGCTGGCCGGGAAGCAGGAGTTCGTCGGCTTCGACAACTTCTCCTTCGCCCTCACCGACAGCTACTTCTGGAACTCCATCGAGAACACCGTCAGCATCTTCCTGCTCTCGACGATCCCCCAGATCCTCTTCGCCCTCATCATCGCGGCGCTCCTCGACCAGCAGCTCAAGGCCGTGACCGCATGGCGCATGGGCGTCCTGCTCCCCTACATCGTGACGCCGGTCGCCGTGGCGCTGATCTTCTCCAGCATGTTCCGCAGCGCCGGTGACACCAGCCTCGCGAACAGCCTGCTGGACGCGATCGGGCTCGGCCCCATCGAGTGGAAGCGCGAGCGCCTCCCCAGCCACATCGCCATCGCGACGATGGTGAACTGGCGGTGGACGGGCTACAACGCCCTGATCTTCCTGTCGGCGATGCAGGCGGTTCCCCGCGAGCTGTACGAGGCTGCCGCCATCGACGGCGCCGGCAAGATCCGCCGCTTCTTCTCGGTGACGATCCCGAGCATCCGGCCCACGGTGATCTTCGTGATCGTGACGGCCACGGTGTACGGCCTGCAGATCTTCTCCGAGCCGAAGCTGTACGACGTCTCGAACGCCGGTGGCATCGGCGGTGCCGACCGCCAGTTCCAGACGACGGTCCTCTACCTGTGGGAGATGGCGTTCTTCCGCCAGAACCTCGGCCGGGCTTCGGCGATCGCGTGGCTGCTGTTCCTGCTCATCGTCAGCATCGGCCTCGTCAACTTCTTCCTGTCCAGGCGCATCGCCTCCGGTGACGATCCCGGCGCTGCCAAGAAGCGGAAGCGGGTAGCCCGATGAGCCGCATGGGTGTCGAGAGCGCGGTCGAGCCGCGCGTCGCGCCGGAGTCCGCTGCGGCCGGTGCGCGCAGGCGCAAGCGCAAGAGCGCGTCCGTGTACGGCAAGCCGGGGTGGGTCAGCTACCTGCTGCTCAGCATCTCGGTGCTGATCTTCGCCTACCCCCTGTGGTGGTCGTTCGTCGTCGCGAGCGGCACGAACTCCACGCGGGCGGAGACGCTGCCGTTCATCCCCGGTCCGAACTTCATGAAGAACGTGAAGATCGTCCTCGAGAACATCCAGTTCTGGAAGGCGATGGGGAACAGCCTGATCATCTCCGCGATCGTCACGATCTCGGTCGTCGGGTTCTCGACCCTGGCCGGCTACTCCTTCGCAAAGCTGCGCTTCAAGGGCCGCGACCAGCTCATGGTGACGGTCATCGCGACCATGGCGATCCCCACGCAGCTCGGCATCATCCCGCTGTTCATGGTGATGCGTGAGCTCGAGTGGACCGGCAAGATCCAGGCGGTCATCGTGCCCCTGCTGGTCACCGCGTTCGGCGTGTTCTTCATGCGCCAGTACATCGCGAGCGTGCTGCCGGACGAGCTGATCGAGGCGGCGCGCGTGGACGGCGCCAACCAGATCCGCATCTTCTGGAGCGTCGCGGTGCCTGCCGCGCGGCCGGCCATGGCGATCCTGTCGCTGTTCACGTTCATGATGGCGTGGACCGACTTCCTGTGGCCGCTGATCGTCCTGAACGCGCAGAACCCGACGGTGCAGACGGCGCTCAGCCAGCTGCAGTCGGGCTACTACGTGGACTACTCGATCGTCCTCACCGGTGCGGTGATGGCGACCATCCCGCTGCTGATCCTGTTCGTGTTCGCAGGCAAGCAGCTCATCTCGGGCATCATGCAGGGCGCCGTCAAGGGCTGACCCACACTCCTCAGCCCGGACCCAGCAGCGGTGGCCGGCCCCGACGGGGGCTGGCCACCGCTGTCGTCTGCCCGCTGTCGTCTGCCCGCTGTCGTGTGCGGCCTGTCGTGTGCGGGCGTCGTCCGCCTGGGTGGGTCCTGCGCTGCCGGTGGGTCCGGTGCGCCCGCGGCGCGCGGCGCGCGGCCTGCGGTCCTCGGTCAGCGGTCGGCGCGGGCCCGGCCGGTGACCTCGAGGACGACGCCGTCCGACCACGCCGCGGTGGCCAGGGTCAGCAGGGGCACGTCGGCGACCGCGCGGAGCGTGACGCGTGCGGTGCGCCCGTCGTCGGTGGTCGCCTCGACGACCTCCAGGTCGTCGAAGTCGGCGGCCGCGGGCGCGGCGGCGAGGTACTCGTCGACGGCCGCCGCGACGCCGTCGGGCGTGAGCACCACGTCGGCGCCGTCCTGGGCGTAGTAGTCGGCATCGGCCATCGCGTCGGCGGCCTCGAGCGCGGCGAGGTCCGCCAGGGCCAGTAGCTCCTTGCGCGCGAGGTGCACGGACGCCGCCGACACCACGACGGTGACGAGGAGCAGGGCCAGCAGGCCGTAGGCGAGGGACAGCAGCATGACCTGGCCGTCGTCGTCCCGGGGCCGGCGCACGTCAGCGGCCCACGTACGTGTCGACGACGCCGGATGCCGTGGCGGAGACGGGCACGCTCAGCGGCACGACGTCGGAGACGAACGACGGCACCCCGGGGAGGTCCACGTCGACGCGGACGACGACGGTGACGGTCGTGCCCGGCTCGGGGCACGCGCCCGGGCACGCCACGGTGAGGACGTCCGCGGCGTCGGCGTCGATGCCCTGGTCGGCGAGGGCGATCTCGACCGCGGCGGCCGCGCGGGCCGCCGCGGTGTCGGCGTCGCGCGCGCCGACGACGGCACGGACCGCCTCCCGGGCGGCGCCGTCGACGGCGAAGGCCGCCGCCTGGAAGCGCCCCAGCACGAGGGCGAGGTAGACGAGAGGGACGAGGAGCACGAGGGAGATGCCGAGGAACTCCACGATGGCTGAACCGGCGTCGCAGGCATGGCGGCCGCGGTCCGACGCCGGGCCGCCGAGCGCGAGCTCCAGGCGCCGGCTCAGGCGACGACGCAGGCGCGCGGCGCCACCGCGCGCGGAACGGAGCAGCGTCGTCATGTCCCGGACTCCTGGAGCGCGTTGCCGTCCACCGTCAGGCGCCCGGACGGGCCGAGCAGCCCGACCAGCGGCAACGGAGCCGACACCTCGACCCGCACCACCGGCATCCCGTCGATCTCCTCGACCGAGGCCGACACGTCCTGCGCGTAGGACGGGGCGAGCGACATCTCGATGAGGTCGCGCGCGCGGGCCGCGCCGTCCTCGGGTGTGCGGTCGCGCAGGGCGCCGTAGCGCGCGCCCTCCGCGGCGCAGTCGACCAGCGTCGCCCGTACGTGCAGCGCGAGGGTGAGCTGGACGACGGCGAGGAACAGCACGGTCGTCAGGGCCCCGATCAGCACGAAGTCGACGACGGCGGAGCCGCCGTCGTCGCGCGCGCGTGTGGCCCGGTCAGCCCCCGAACGACGTGACACGTTGGATGGCGGAGTCGAAGACGTTGACCAGCGTGGGCCCCGCGATCGCCCAGATCGCCAGGACGAGCCCGGCGGTCATCAGCGTCACGAGCACCCAGCCGGGGACGTCCCCGCGGTCGCGCTCGGCGGGTGGGATCAGGCGGTGCACGGCGTCCTCCAGTGGTGCGGGTGGTGGGTCACAGGTCGATGCGGAGGGTCGCCAGCCCGGGGAACACGGCGAAGACGACGGTCACCGGGAGCACGAGGAACACCACCGGGACCATCATCGCGATCTCCTTGCGGCCCCCGGCCTCCATGAGGGCCCGCCGGCTCGCCTCGCGGACGTCGGCGGCCTGGGCGCGCAGGACGTCCGCGAGCGGGGTGCCGCGGTCGACGGCGACGGCGATCGCCTCCGCGAAGCGCGCCAGCGGCACGACGCCGGTGCGGTCCGCCATGCGCTCGAGGGCGGTGGCGAGGGGCGTGCCCGAGCGCGCGTCGGCGAGCGCCGTGGCGATCTCGCCCGCCAGCTCGCCGCGCACGGATCGCGCCACGCGCTCGAGGGCGCCCAGCGCTCCCTCGCCGGCCGCCACCGCCAGCGCCAGAAGCTCTGCCACGGTCGGCAGCTCGGCCAGCAGCCGGTCCTCGCGGCGGGCCACCTGACGGCTGAGCAGCTGGTCGTGCACGACGAGCCCGGCGAGCCCGCCGAGGACGACGACGCCGACGGCCGCGAACGGGTTGAGCCCGCGCGCCGCCATGAGCGCCAGCGCCAGGGCGAGGCCGCCGGCCAGGCCGAGGGCGGCTGCGACCACCTGCTCGACGCGGAACTCCTCGACCGTCTCGTCACGCCCGGCGCGGCCGAGGCGCTCCGCCACGGCGGCGCCGGGGGAGCTGAGGCGCTCGACCACGCGGACGGCGTCGCGCATCACGGGCGCGAGGAGGCGCTCCAGGCTCGGGAACGGTGACCTCGGCGGGGGAGCGGCAACCGGGGCGGGCCTCAGGTACGGCGCGAGGCGGTCGTCCAGCTGCGGCCGTCGAGCGTGCAGGTGCCACAGCACGAGCCACAGGCCGCCGGCGGCCATGGCGCCGCTCACGCCGCCCGCCACGATGCCGTTCACCGGAGCACCCGGGCGTCCTCGGGCAGCCGCCCGAGCCGGACCATCAGGCGGTACGCCACGGCCGAGCACGCGCCGCCCGTCACGAGCACCGCCGTCCCGGCCGGCGTGTTGTAGGCGGCCGTCGCCTCGGGGCGCGTCGCGAGGAGGCCGAGCACCACCCACGGCGCCGCCACGGCCAGCCGCGCGGCGTTGACGGTCCACGACTGGCGCGCCTCCAGCTCCCCCCGGGCGCGCAGGTCGGCCCGGAGGAAGGCGCTGAGGGTGCGCAGGAGCCGTCCCAAGTCCGTGCCGCCGACGTCGCGGGTCAGCCGGAGCGCCTCCACGATCCGGTCTGCCACGGGGTCGGCCAGCCGCGCCTTGAGGTTGTCGAGGCTGTCACCGAAGCGGCCGGTCGCCCGGTAGTCCTCGGCGAACGCCCGGAACGGCGGCCGCAGCTCCACGGGCCCCCGCTCGCCGACCTGCCCGACCGCCTCGGCGAGCGACAGGCCCGCGCGGATTCCGGACGTCAGGTGGTCGACGACCTCCGGCCAGAGCGCTCGGAGCGCGGCCCGCCGGCGTCGGGCGCGCGAGCGCACGAGGGCGAGCGGTGCGTACCCCGCCATGACGCCGAAGCACGCCCCGATGACGGGGGCTCGCGTCACGCCGGCGACGAGGACGGCCGTGACCGTCCCGGTGCCCAGGCAGGTGCCCACCAGGCGGCCGGGCGTGACGCCGGCGGCCCCGGCCTGCACCAGGAGGTCGGCGAGGTCGGACGCCCGCCGCGAGGTGCGCCGAGGCGGCGGGGGCGACGTCACCGACCAGAGCAGGAGGCACAGCCCCGCGCCGAGGAAGAGACCGCACACGACGCCCACGGCTCAACGACCACCCTGCAGGAGGCGCGCGACGTCGACGCCCAGCCGCCCGAAGCGCTCGGGGTGCGGCGGGAAGCCCTCGCCGCGGACGAGCTCGCCGCCCTCGAGCCGGAAGACGTCCGTCGCCTCGACGATCCCGTTCTCGACCCGGCCCGGCACCGCGACGACCTCCCGCGTCCGGCGGCGTCCGTGCTCGTCGATGCCCAGGTGCACCACCAGGTCGATGGCCGCCGCGACCGTCGGCACCACGAACCCCGCCGTCACGTTCTCGCCTGCGAGCAGCGGCAGCGTGCAGATCTTCGTCAGCGCCTCCCGCGCGCTGTTGGCGTGCACCGTGCACATGCCCGGCACGCCGGCGTTGAGGGCGATGAGCATGTCGAGGCTCTCCGCCTCACGGACCTCGCCGATGATGAGCCGGCTCGGGCGCATCCGCAGCGCCTCCTTGACGAGCCGGCGCAGGCTGATCTCGCCCGTCCCCTCGAGGTTGGGCTGCCGGCACTGCAGGGCCACGAGGTCGCGGTGCGCCACGCGCAGCTCGAAGACCTCCTCGCACGTCACGACGCGCTCACGCGGCGGGATGGCGCCGGCGAGCGCGTTGAGCATCGTGGTCTTGCCGGCCTGGGTCGCCCCGGAGACGAGCACGTTGAGCCCGGCGGCGACGGAGGCGGTCAGGAAGCGCGCGGCGAGCGGCGTGAGGGAGCCGAGCGCGACGAGGTCGTCCAGGTGGGAGGCCCGGACGACGTACTTGCGGATGTTGACGGCCCAGTCCGTGCGCGTGACGTCCGGGATCACGACGTGCAGGCGCTCGCCGCCCGGCAGCGACGCGTCGACGAACGGGCTCGACAGGTCGAGGCGCCGGCCGGAAACCTTCAGCATCTGCTCGACGAGGTCCCGGACCTGCCCGGACGACAGGATCGTCGGCGTCAGCTCGGCCTCGCCGCGCCGGGCGACGAAGACCTTGTCCGGCGAGTTGATCCAGATCTCCTCGACCTCCTCGTCGTCGAGGTAGCGCTGGAGCGGCCCGAGGCCGCCGACGGCGTCCACGACGGCGCGCGTCGCGGCGGCCGGGTCGACCAGCGGCGGGACGTGCCCGCGCAGCGAGCGGTCGTCGTAGTCGGCGACCGCGTCGCGGACGAGATCCAGGAGCGCGGCGCGGTCGCGAACCGGGTCCACCCCCCTGCGGCGGACCAGCTCGCGGACCTCGTCCTCGAGCAGCGTGACACCGTCCACGCTTCCCCCTGCGCGTCGAAAAACGGACAGACCGGATCATAGGGGGCGATCGGTCGCTCGCGCCGGGACTGTGGACAACTGAGACGGACGGGGTGCCGACGACGCCGGGCGTGGCCCCGGTGTCGTCGGCACACCGGGCCTCAGGCCGGGGGCGCCGGCGGGGCGGGCGGACCCTGCGGCTCGCGCCCGGCTGGCTGAGCGCCGGGGGCTCGGGTCTGGAAGATCTCCACCCCGGCCGGCGGCAGCTCCGTCGTCGGGCGAGAAGACCGCTCGGGCCGCACGCGGTCCGCCCAGCGGCGCCGTGCGGGCCGCGACGCGTACCGCGTGGCGACGGCCAGCAGGCCGAGGAAGATGAGCCAGGGGAGCAGCACGCCGAGCACGCGCAGTGCGTCCGAGCCCCAGTCGTAGAAGGCGTCCCAGCCGCTGCGGAGACCCGCGAGGAACCCGGTCTCCGGCTCGACCTCGGGCTCGGGCGCCGGCGGCGCGGCCTCCGGGCTGAACACCTGGACGATCAGGGTCGACATCGCGGTCGCCTGGGTCTCGTTGGCCTGCTGTGACAGCAGGTCGTCCAGAGCGATCAGCCGCTCGTTGTAGATCGACTCGACCTCCTGGACCTCCTCCCGCGTCGTGGCGGCCGCCAGCCACTGCTCGGCGCGGTCCAGCATCATCTGGGCGGCCCGCACGCGGGCGGCGGTGTCGTGCACCCGCACCGTGATGTCGTCGCGCTGCAGGTCGATCGTCGTGACCTCGCCGTACGTCGACAGGTGCTCGAGCGCCTCGTCCATCGTGGCCGGGGGCACCTTCACGGTGATGCTGCCCGAGGCCCCGGTGGTCTCCGTGGCCCAGGTGAAGTGCCGGACCTCCTCCCAGCCGCCGCGCTCCGTCGCGTAGTCGGCGATCTGGATGATGACGCCCCACGGGTCCTCGACCTGCACACCCACCGTCGCCGTCGTGACGACGGAGTGCCCGGCCGCGGCGAGGTTGGCCTCGGAGTCGCCCGTCTGCGAGCCTTCGCCCTCGCCGGTGCCCTCGCCCTCGCCCTCCTGGCCCGACGCCGGGGCCTCCTGGTCGACGGCCCCGCCGCCGGCCTCCCCGTTCGCGGCGTCGCCGGAGCCCGCTGCCCCGCCGGAGTCCTTCTGCGGCGCCGCGGGCGCCCCGCCCGAGTCGTCGACGTAGCTGTCGGACCGGTCACCCCCCTCGTCCCCGCCGCCGGCGCTGCACCCGCCGACCAGGACGACGCCGATGACGGCCGCTGCCAGGAGCACTCGTGGGGTTCTCATGGCGCAGAACGTAGGGACGCGCGCCTCGCGCCGCTGGCGTTTGCGCTGGTCGTGACCGAATCGGGACCGCCCGGGCCCGGTCGTGACCGGCCCGCGACCCGTTCGTTGCCCGACGTCGGCCCCGCCGTGACCGCGCCGCGACAATCTCACCCGGCTGCGTCGTCGGCGGCCGCCCGGGCGCCTGCGCCCGCCCCGTACTGTGGGGGCGTGAGCGCGGCGGCCGGTCCCGGGGCAGCGGTCGAGCTGCGCGGCCTGGTCAAGCGCTTCGGCGCGACGGTCGCCGTGGCGGGTCTCGACCTCGACATCCCCGCGGGCTCCTTCTACGGGGTGGTGGGGCCCAACGGGGCCGGCAAGACCACCACGCTCTCCATGGCCACCGGTCTGCTCGTGCCCGACGCCGGTTCCGTGCGCATCCACGGGGTCGACGTCTGGCGCCGGCCCGCCCAGGCGGCCCCGCTGCTCGGCGTGCTCCCGGACGGCCTGCGGCTCTTCGACCGCCTCACCGGGCCCGAGCTGATCAGCTACGCGGGCCTGCTGCGCGGCATGGACGCCGCCGTCGTGGCCGAGCGTCGCGACGACCTGCTCGGCGCCCTCGACCTCGTCGGCGCGGGGAGCACCCTCGTCGCCGACTACTCCGCGGGCATGACGAAGAAGGTCGCGCTGGCCTGCGCCCTCGTCCACGCGCCGCGCGTCCTCGTGCTGGACGAGCCGTTCGAGGCGGTCGACCCGGTCTCGGCCACGGGCATCCGCGCGATCCTGCAGCAGTTCGTCGCGTCCGGCGGCACGGTCGTGATGTCGAGCCACGTCATGGCGCTCGTCGAGCGCCTGTGCGACCACGTGGCCGTGATCGGCGCCGGCCGGATCCTCGCCGCCGGCCCCCTCGACGCCGTCCGCGACGGCCGCGACCTGGAGGAGCGGTTCGTCGACCTGCTCGGCGGTGCGACGCAGACCCCGGAGCTGTCGTGGCTGCGACCCTCCTCCGGCTGAAGCTGCGGATCCTGCGGCACACGCTCCAGCGGGAGGTGTGGCGCCTGATCCTGCTCGTGATCGGGGTGCTGTGGACCCTGAGCATGACGCCGTCGATCGTCGGGTCCATGGTGTGGGTGGGCCAGCAGTCGGTGGCCTCCGCGCGCGACGTCGTCGTGGTCGGCGGCTCCTTGCTCGTGCTCGGCTGGACGGTCGTCCCGCTCCTCGTGCCCGGCATGGACGACTCCCTCGACATCGGCCGGTTCGCCACCCTCGGCCTGCGCGCCCGTCGGCTCGCCCCCGGCCTGCTGGTCGCGGGCCTGCTCTCGGTCCCCGCGCTGTTCACGGCCGCCCTGAGCCTTGCCCCCGCGCTCGGCTGGCGCCACGCCGGCGCGTCGACGGTGGTGGTGGCGTTCGTGGCGGCGCCGCTCGGCCTGGTCACCTGCCTGCTGCACGCCCGCGTGGCCACCGAGGTCGCGAGCCGGGTCCTGTCCTCGCGGCGCGCGCGGGAGACCAGCGCGGTGCTGGGCGCGCTGGCCGCCGTGCTGGTGGTCCCGGCCGTCATCGCGTTGGGGGCGCCCGGCCTGGAGGGCGCGCTGGAGAAGGTGCCGACCATCGCGGCGGTGCTGGGCTGGACCCCGCTCGGCCTGCCGTGGGCCGCGCCGCCCGCGATGGCCCTCGGCGACACGGCCGGCGCGCTGGCGCGGCTCGCCGTCGCCCTGGCCTGGGTACTGGTCGCGGCGGGTGCCTGGACGGCGCTGCTCCAGCGGTCGCTCGTGCGGCCGCCGTCGCGCTCGGGGCAGGCGCGCCGCCGGACGGACGGGATCTTGCCGCGGCGCAGCCGACGGCGGCACCCGGGCGTCGTGGCGGCGGCCGCCATCGCGCACCGCGGGTTGCGGTACTGGACCGCCGACCCGCGTTACCTGAGCGCGCTCGCCGGGTCGGTGGTGGCGCCGGTGCTCATCGTGGTCCTCGTGGCGGCGGTCGTGGACACCCCCGCCGCGGTGGCACTCGGGCTCGGCGGCTTCATGGCCGGAACGATCGGCTGGGGTCGTCACAACGACGTGGCCTACGACGGCACCGCCTTCTGGCTGCACGTCGGCGCGCACGTGCCGGGGTGGGCGGACCGGCTCGGCCGCACGGTCGCCACCTTCGTCTGGGCCGCCCCGCTCACGGTCGCGGTGAGCCTCGTCGGCGCCGCCGTCTCGGGGCGCTGGGAGCTCGCGCCGGCGGCCGTGGGTCTCGGCTTCGGCGTGCTGTGCGGAGGGCTGGCCGTCTCCGCCGTCGCGAGCGTCCTGCTGCCGTACCCGGTGCCCGCCGCGGGCGCGAACCCGTACGCGGCCCAGCTCGGCGCCGTCGGGGCGACCATGGTGGCCCAGCTGGTGAGCTCGGCGGCCACGCTCGTCGTGTGCGCGCCGGTGGGCATCCTCTACGCGGTCGCCCTCTGGCTGCGCCCCTCGTTCGCCGGCGCCACCCTCGCGGTGGGCGTCGTGGGCGGGCTGGCGACCCTCGCGGGCGGCGTCGCAGCCGGTGGTCGCGTGTACGACGAGCGCGCGGCCCGCCTGCTCGTCCACCTCCGGTGAGGGCCTCGGCCGGGCCCGACGCCGGCCGTAGACTCCCGGCATGAGCGAGCCGACCGTGCCCGGTGCGCCCGCGGCCCCTGCCGGGCCGGGTGCCGCGACGAGCGTCCTGGAGCAGACCGAGACCCGCGAGGAGATCGAGCCGGGCGACCACGAGCGCTTCGCGCACTACGTGCGCAAGGAGAAGATCCTCGAGTCGGCCGTCTCCGGTGCGCCGGTCGTGGCGCTGTGCGGCAAGGTCTGGGTGCCCGGGCGGGACCCGAACAAGTTCCCCGTCTGCCCGGTGTGCAAGGAGATCTACGAAGGTCTGCGCGCGCCGGAGGACGGCGGGGACGCGTCCGCCTGACGGTGCGTGCGGGCGCCTGAGCGCTTCACAACCGAGTCACCAGCGCGCCAGCGTGGCGCGTTTCGAGATGCGAAGTGCGTCAACCCCTGTCAGGCTGATGATCGACACGACACCCCCCCGGGTGGCCTGACGGAAGGAACGAACATGCCGAGCTGGCTTCTCATCCTCATCGTTGGTGTTCTGCTGCTCGTCTTCGGCGTTGCCGTCGAGGCGGCCAAGTTCCTCATCTGGATCGGCATCGCCGTGCTGGTCATCAGCCTGATCATGGGCCTGGTGGGCCGCGGCCGACGCACCGTCGTCTAGGCACGCGCAACCGAGCCGGCCACGCCGGACGGACGACGCCCGGGGACCGCGAGGTCCCCGGGCGTCCGTGCGTCCGGCACCCGTCCGAGGGTCACCGTGGCCAGAGGGTCCCGTGGTCAGAGGGTCACCGTGACGGTCGGGATGGCGGGGTCGCCCGCCGAGAGCCGCCGGGCGCCCCGCGGCAGCTCCGCACGCGACGCGCGGTGCCGCTCGACCGCCCGTGCGACACCGGCGCTCCCCGTCCACCGCGTGTCGATCGCACCGCGCTCGATCAGGGGCACGTGGAGCGGCCGCAGGTCGCTGTTCGTCGGCGCCCACGTCGCCACCCGCTGGTCCGCACCGCCGAGCACGACCTCCTCGACGGCCCGGCCGTCGGCGTCGAGACGGCGCGCCGCGGCCTTGCGGCCACCGACGCTGAGCTTGTGCGCGGACGCCTTGGCGACCGGGGCGAGCACGCCGTCGGCGCCCTCCCGCGCCACGAGCTTGTAGACCATGCCGCAGGTCGGCGCACCGGAGCCCGTCACCACCGACGTCCCGACGCCGTAGGAGTCGACGGGCGCGGCGGCGAGCGCGGCGATGGCGTACTCGTCCAGGTCCGAGCTCACCACGATCTTCGTCTTGTGCGCGCCGAGGGAATCCAGCTGGGCGCGCACCTCCCCGGCGAGCGCCGTGAGGTCGCCGGAGTCGAGCCGGACGGCCCCGAGCCGGGGACCGGCGAGCTCGACGGCGAGCTCCACGCCGGCGCGGACGTCGTAGGTGTCCACCAGCAGGGTCGTGCCCGGCCCCGCCGCGGCGAGCTGGGACGTGAAGGCGGCGCGCTCGTCGTCGTGCACGAGCGTGAACGCGTGCGCGGCGGTGCCGATGGTGGCGAGCCCGTAGCGGCGGCCCGCCTCGAGGTTCGAGGTGCCGGCGAACCCGGCGATGATCGCGGCACGCGCTGCCCCGACCGCCGCCTGCTCCTGCGCCCGGCGGCTGCCCATCTCCAGGCACGGGCGGTCCAGGGCGGCGTTGGTCATCCGGGTCGCGGCCGACGCCACGGCGGAGTCGTAGTTGAGGATCGAGAGCACGAGCGTCTCGAGGATGACGGCGTCGGCGAACGTGCCCTCGACGGTCATCACCGGTGAGCCGGGGAAGAAGCACTCGCCCTCGGCGTAGCCGGTCACTGACCCCTGGAAGCGGTAGCGCGCCAGGTGGTCGAGCGTCGTGCGGTCGACCACGCCCTCCCGGGACAGGAACGACAGCTCGTCGTCGGTGAACTGGAAGTCGGCGATCGCCTCGAGGACGCGTCCGGTCCCCGCGACGACGCCGTAGCGTCGCCCGGGCGGCAGGCGCCGCGTGAAGACCTCGAAGACGCAGTGCCGGGCGGCCGTGCCGTCGGCGAGCGCCGCCTGCAGCATCGTCAGCTCGTACCGGTCCGTCAGGAGGGCGGTCGAGGGCCGGGGCAGGGCGGCGCGGGACGAGGCGGCGCGCGGCGGAGCGGTCGAGGGCGACTCTGCACTCATGCGCTCACGGTACGGGGCAACCGCGCGCGACGCGTGCGGCGCCCACGGAGGCACGACGCGTGCGGCGCCCACCGCCGTCGGGCCACCTCCTACAGTGGGGCGTGTGAGCGCGACCGCCCCTGTCGAGGAGGTCGACGTCGCCCCCGTGGCGGCGCGCGAGTGGACCACCGTCGTGTGGAACGACCCGGTGAACCTCATGACGTACGTCACCTGGGTGTTCCGTAGCTACTTCGGCTACCCCCCGACGACGGCGGAGCGGCTGATGCTGCAGGTCCATGAGCTCGGCCGCGCGACGGTCTCCCGCGGCTCCCTGGAGCAGATGGAGAGGGACACGCAGGCCATGCACGGTTTCGGGCTGTGGGCCACCGTCGAGCCGTCCGGGACCCCCGAGTGACGGCCGTGGGGTGGTTCCGGCCGGACGACCCGGGATTCGTCGCGCGCCTCGACGCGCCCCAGCGGGAGGCGCTCGCCGGCGTCGTGGACCAGGTGGTCACGCTGCTCGGCGGGCCGGCGGCGGCCGACGCCGGGCCGTTCGCGCTGGGCGGGGCGCCCGTGCCCCCGCCGACCGACCCGGCCGTGCGGCGGCTGCTCCCGGACGCGTCCCGCGCGGACCCGGAGGTTGCCGCGGAGTTCCGCCGGTTCACCGAGGCCGACCTGCGCGCGTCGAAGATCACCCAGCTCCTCGGGCTGCGCGACGCCCTGGCCGGCGACGACGACCGCGTGGTGGTGCCGCGCGAGGCCGCCCCGGCCGTCGCGGCGGCGCTCACCGACGTCCGGCTCGTCGTGGCGGACCGGCTGGGGCTGCGCACGGACGCCGACGCCGAGGCCCTGCAGGCGATGCTGGTGGCGGCGGAGGAGCGCGAGGACGACGACGTGCCCTTCGTCGTCGTCCTGGCGGCGGTCTACGACCTGCTCGGTCTGCTCCAGGCCACGCTCGTCGACTGCCTCCTCGACGCGCTCGACGAGGGGCCCGACGCCGACCCTGACGGCCGGTCCGGCTAGGCTCGCGAACGTGAACGACGCGCCGATCGGCATCTTCGACTCCGGCGTCGGTGGCCTCACGGTCGCCCGCGCGATCATCGACCAGCTGCCCCAGGAGTCGGTGCTCTACATCGGCGACACGGCCAACGCCCCGTACGGCCCGAAGCCGCTCGCCGCCATCCGGGCGCACGCGCTCGAGGTCATGGACGACCTGGTGGACGCCGGCGTGAAGATGCTCGTCATCGCGTGCAACAGCGCGTCCTCCGCCGTGCTGCGCGACGCGCGCGAGCGGTACGAGCACCGACGCCACCTGCCGGTCGTGGAGGTGGTCCTCCCCGCGGCGCGGCGGGCGGTGCTCGCCACGCGCACGGGGCGGGTCGGGGTGATCGGCACGCGGGCGACCATCGAGTCGCGCGCCTACGACGACGCCTTCGCGGCGGCGCCGAACCTCGAGCTCACCTCGCAGGTCTGCCCGGAGTTCGTCGAGCTCGTCGAGGCGGGCACGACGTCGGGCCCGCACGTCCTGGAGGTGGCCACGCGGCTGCTCGAGCCCGTCAAGGCCGCGGGCGTGGACACGCTCGTGCTCGGCTGCACGCACTACCCGCTGCTCACCGGCGTCATCTCCTACGTCATGGGTGAGGACGTGACGCTGGTCTCGAGCGCAGAGGAGACGGCGAAGGACGTGTACCGGACGCTCGTGGCGCACGGCCTCGAGCGGGACCCGCAGCTCGGGCCGCCCGAGCACCGCTTCCTCGCCACGGGCGATCCCGTGTCGTTCGCCACGCTCGCCCGGCGGTTCCTCGGCCCCGAGGTCGCGAGCGTCCAGCCGGCGGCGACGCTGCGATGAGGGTCACCGTCGTCGGCTGCGCGGGCTCCTTCCCGGGCCCGGACTCGGCGGCGTCCTGCTACCTCGTCCAGTGCGACGACTCCTCCGGGCGGACCTGGAACCTGCTCCTGGACCTCGGCAACGGTGCCTTCGGGCCGCTGCAGCGCTGGATCGACCCGGTGGACCTGGACGCCGTCGGGCTCTCCCACCTGCACCCGGACCACATGGCCGACATCTCCTCGCTGTACGTCTACCTGCGCTACGCCCCGGGGCCGACGCGCCGCCGGCCCCTGCCGGTGCACGGGCCCTTCGGGACGGCGTCCCGGCTGGGGGAGGCGTACGGGCTGGAGGCGGGCGAGTCCATGGGCGCGCAGCTCACCGTGCACGCCTGGCAGCCCGGCAACGCCGTGCGGGTCGGGCCGATGCGCGTGCTGCCCGTCGCCGTCGAGCACCCGCTCCCGGCCTACGGCGTGCGGGTCAGCGGCCCCTCGGAGGAGGACCCCGGCCGCATCGTGACCCTGGCCTACACGGGCGACACCGACGAGTGCCCCGGGCTGGACGACCTGGCCCGCGGGGCGGAGGTGCTCCTGTCGGAGGCGTCCTTCCTCGAGGGGCGTGACGTCGTCCGCGGCATCCACCTGACGGGGCGCCGGGCGGGCGAGGCCGCCGAGCGCGGGGGCGTGGGCCGGTTGGTCCTCACGCACGTGCCCGCGTGGAACGAGCGCGACGACGCGGCCGCCGAGGCCAGGGCCGTCTTCAGCGGGCCGGTGCTCGTGGCGTACCCGGGGATGGCGCTGGAGCTGTAGGCGGCGGGGCCCGTCCACGCCGCGCCGGGCGCGCTCGGGCGTCGGACCTGCCGGATACCCTCGACCCGTGACCCTCCCCAGCACCCCGTCCTCTCCGCTCCGCGCCGACGGGCGCCGTCCCGACGAGCTCCGCCCCGTCACCCTCACCCGCGGGTGGCACGACGCCGCCGAGGGGAGCGTGCTGGTGGAGTTCGGCCGCACGCGCGTGCTCTGCGTGGCGAGCTTCACGGAGGGCGTGCCGCGCTGGAAGAAGGGCTCCGGTCAGGGCTGGGTGACGGCCGAGTACGCGATGCTCCCGCGCGCCACGAACACCCGCAGCGAGCGGGAGTCCGTCAAGGGCCGCATCGGGGGCCGCACGCACGAGATCTCGCGCCTCGTCGGGCGCTCGCTGCGCGCTGTCACGGACGTGGCCGCACTCGGGGAGAACACGATCGTGCTCGACTGCGACGTGCTCCAGGCCGACGGCGGCACCCGGACCGCGGCGATCACCGGCGCGTACGTGGCGCTCGCCGACGCCGTGGCGTGGGCCAAGGGCCGCGGCATCGTGCCGGAGGGCCGGGTCGTCCTGCGCGACTCCGTCGCCGCCGTCAGCGTGGGCATCATCGATGGGACGCCGATGCTCGACCTGCCGTACGTCGAGGACGTGCGTGCGGACACGGACATGAACGTCGTCGTGACGGGCTCCGGCCGCTTCGTGGAGGTCCAGGGCACCGCGGAGCAGGAGCCGTTCGACCGCGCCGAGCTGGACGTGCTGCTCGACCTGGCACTCGGCGGCACCGCCCGGCTGGCCGAGCTGCAGCGGCAGGCCCTGGGGCAGGCGTGACGCGCCTCGTCCTGGCCACGCACAACCGCCACAAGCTGGGAGAGCTGCGGGCGATCGTGCTGCCGGCCGTGCCCGGTCTGGCGGCGGAGGACGTGGTCACGTCGGCCGACGTGGGCGCGCCCGACGTGCGGGAGACGGGCGTGACCTTCGCGGCGAACGCGCTGCTCAAGGCCCGGGCGCTCGCGGCGCACACCGGGCTGCCCGCGGTCGCGGACGACTCCGGGCTCTGCGTCGACGTGCTCGGCGGCGCCCCGGGTGTCTTCAGCGCACGCTGGGCGGGCCGCCACGGCGACGACGCCGCGAACCTGCGCCTCCTCCTGGACCAGCTCTCCGACGTCGGGCCGGAGGACCGGCGCGCGCACTTCGCCTGCGCGGCCGCCCTGGTCACGCCGGACGGCGTCGAGCGCGTCACGACCGGGACCATGCCCGGCCGGCTGACGACGGAGCCCCGCGGCACCGCGGGCTTCGGCTACGACCCGATCCTCGTGCCGGACCGGCAGCCGGCGCGTGCGACCACCGAGCTGACCAGCGCGGAGCTGACGCCGGAGGAGAAGAACGCCATCTCGCACCGCGGCGAGGCGTTCCGCGCGCTCGCGCCGTTCATCGCGGACGTGCTGGCCCGCTGACCTGCTGACCCGTCAGGGCATGCGGCCGAGGTGCGCCATGGCCTGACGCAGGAGGTACCCGTGCCCGTCGCTCATCTCGCGCTGGACGGGGCCGGAGCATGCCTCCTCGGGCGCCATCCACGTCAGCTCGAGCGCGTCCTGCTGGGGCTGGCAGTCGCCGGCCACCGGCACGACGAACGCGAGCGACACCGCGTGCTGTCGCGGGTCGTGGTACGGCGTGACGCCGGCGGTGGGCAGGTACTCCGCCACCGTGAACGGCTGCGGTGAGGGCGGGATCTGCGGCAGCGCCACCGGGCCGAGGTCCTTCTCCAGGTGCCGAAGCAGCGCGTCGCGGATCCGCTCGTGGTACATCACGCGGCCCGAGACGAGCGAGCGCGTGATGATGCCCGCACCGTTGACGCGGAGGAGCAGACCGACGGCGATGACGTCGCCGCACTCGTCGACCCGCACCGGCACCGCGTCCACGTACAGCATCGGGAGGCGGGACCGGACAGCGGTGAGCTCCGCGTCGGTCAGCCAGCCATCGGGCTGTGGCTCGGGCCGTTCCGGGTAGTCGGCGGTCTCCGTCATGGGTCCGAGCCTATTGGCTCACGTCGTGGCCCGGGCGGCGGCGGAGGCACCGACCGGGTCCCTGGCGGGTCGGCGAGACGGGAATACCCCGGTCTATGTCGTGTTGAAGTGCAGAGCGACACCGACCGAGAGGACCCCATGGCGACCGTCACGCTGACCGAGGCGACCTTCGAAGAAGCAGTCACGACGAACGAGATCGTCCTGGTGGACTTCTGGGCGGCCTGGTGCGGTCCGTGCCGGGCGTTCGCGCCCGTCTTCGAGGCGTCCGCCGAGGCCCACCCGGACGTCCTCCACGCGAAGGTGGACACCGACGCCGAGCAGGGCCTCGCCTCCGCCGCTGGGATCAGCTCGATCCCGACCCTGATGGCGTTCCGGGACGGCATCCTCGTCTTCAACCAGGCCGGGGCGCTCCCCCCGCAGTCGCTGGAGCAGGTGCTCACGGCCGTGCGCGCCCTCGACATGGACGACGTCCGCGCCCAGCTCGCCGAGCAGCGCGCGGCGCGCGCGGCCGCAGCCTCCGGCGCACAGGCCTGACGGCCCGTCCCGCACGGCCCGTCGCGCGGGAGGACCCGACTACCCGACGGGAGGACTCACCTACCCGACGGGACGACTCGCCCGTCGGACGGGTGGTCCCCGAGGGTTCGTCGTGCGAGCCTCGGAACGTGGACACGAGCCTCGACGTGACCGGCGACGCGGAGACGCCGTCCGTCAGCGCTCCGGACGCCCCCGCGACGTGTGAGGCGAACCCCACCGTCGTCCGGGCCCGCCAGATGGACGCCCTGCTCGCGGCGCCCGGCCTCGCGGTCGGCACCGGCACGGGGGCGGCCGTGACCGAGGCGAACGCGGAGCTCCTGCGGATCCTCGGGCGCGACGCCGCCGACCTCGCCGCCGGGGTGGCGTGGGCCGACCTCGTGGTCGCCGCCCCGGACCGCGACGCGGCCGCCGTCGACAGCCTGCGCCGCGACGGCGCCACCGTGATGGCCCGCGAGCTCCTCCGCCCCGACGGCACCCGCGTGCCCGCCCTCATCGCCATCAGCGCCTGGGACTGGGAACCGATGCGCTGGGTCGCCGTCGTCGTCGACCTCTCCACGGACGAGCGGCTCCGGCACATGGCGGGGGAGGAGGCCGCGATCGTGAGCAGCCTCCTGGAGAACGCCCCGGTGGGCTTCGCCTTCATCGACCGCGAGCTGCGCTTCGTCCGGGTCAACCGCGAGATCGCCGCGATGAACGGGCACTCGGTCCAGGCCCACGAGGGCGTGCCGGTCTTCGACCTGCTGCCGGACCTGCGGGAGACGGCGGAGCCCGTGCTGCGGGGCGTCCTGGAGACCGGGGAGCCCCTGCGCGACGTCGAGATCGTCGGCACCACGCCCGCGGACCCGGGCCACGTGCACACGTGGGTCGAGTCCTTCTTCCCGCTGCGGACCGCCAACGGGCCGATCGTCGGCGTCGCGGCCATCGCGCGCGACGAGACCGAGGTCCGCGCCCTGCAGGAGGAGCTGGCGCGGACGTCGTCGACCCAGCAGTCCGCGCTGGAGCAGCTGCAGACCAGCCTCCTGCCCGCGCGGCTGCCGGAGGTGCCCGGGTACCGCGTCGCCGCCCGCTACCTGCCGGCGGCCGGCGTCGTCGGGCTCGGCGGCGACTGGTACGACCTCGTCGAGACCGACGGGCGGCTGGTCGCGATCGTGGGTGACGTCGTCGGGCACGGGATCGAGGCGATCGGCCTGATGGCGCAGTCGAGCGGCGCCACCCGCGCCTACGCCTCGGAGGGCCACGACCCCGGCCAGGTGCTGGACCAGCTCAACACGCTGCTGTGCCGCACGGGGATGGAGGGCTTCGCGACGGCGGTGCTGCTGCGCCTGGACCCGGCCACCGGCGAGGTGGCCTACTCGTCGGCCGGCCACCCCCACCCGCTGCTGTGCGACGCGGCCGGGGAGGTGAGCGTGCTGGACCGGGCGCAGGGCCGCCTGCTCGGCTACGCGCCCGGCGCCGACTACTCCTGCGCACGCGTCGTGCTTGAGCCCGGTGCCACGCTCGTCCTCTTCACCGACGGCCTCGTGGAGCGCCGCGGCGAGGCGATCAGCGAGGGCACGGCGCGGGTGGCGGCGGCGCTGGCCGCGTCGCCGGACGACCCCGTGGACGAGGTCGCGGACCGGGTCATCCGGCAGTGCCTGTCCGGTCGCCTGGCCGACGACGCGTGCCTGCTCGCCATCCGCCGGCTCTGACCAGCGTGCGCGAGGCGGGACTCGAACCCGCACGCCCGAGGGCACCAGGACCTAAACCTGGCGCGGCTGCCAGTTACGCCACTCGCGCTCGGGCGTCAGCCTAGGGCAGCGGGTCAGCCGATCCCGAGCTCGCGCTGCAGCCGGCCGACGTGACCGGTGGCGCGGACGTTGTACAGGGCGTGCGTGACGCGGCCGTCCGGGCCGACCACGACCGTCGAGCGGATGACGCTGGTCACGACCTTGCCGTAGAGGGTCTTCTCGCCCCACGCGCCGTACGCCTCGAGCACCTGGCGGTCGACATCGGACGCCAGCGGGTAGGTGAGGTTCTCGGCCGCCGCGAAGCGAGCCAGCTTCTCCACCGAGTCGGGCGAGACGCCGAGCACCTCGTAGCCCGCGTGCCGCAGGTCCGGCTGGAGGTCGCGGAAGTCGACAGCCTCGAGCGTGCAGCCCGGCGTCATCGCGGCGGGGAAGAAGAAGATGACCACGCTGGTGCCGCGGAGGGCGGAGAGGACAACCTTGCCGCCGTCGGCGGTCGGCAGGGTGAAGTCGGGGGCGACGTCCCCGACGGCGAGCTGCGGCATGGTGACGCGACCTTCCTCGAGCGGTGCCCGAAGCCTAGCGGCCGACGACGCTGGGGTAGCGTCTGGCTCGTGAGCGAGACCACGCCCGCGCCGCCGCCGGTGCGCATGCTGCACGACCGCGTGCTCGTGCGGCTGGACAGCGAGTCGGCCGAGCGGCTTTCCTCGGCCGGCATCGTCATCCCTGCGACGGCCAGCGTCGGCAAGCGCCTCGCCTGGGGAGTCGTCGTCGCGGCCGGCGAGCACGTGCGCCAGGTCGACGTCGGCGACCGGGTGCTGTTCGACCCCGAGGACCGGGCCGAGGTGGAGCTGCAGGGAGTCGTCTACCTGCTGCTGCGCGAGCGGGACATCCACGGCGTCGCGCAGCCCGAGCACTCGGGGACCGGGACGGGCCTGTACCTCTGACACCGACCGGTGCGACCCTGTTGCGCCGGCCCGGGGTGGATGGTCCAGTGGACTCATGTGACAACCGTCACGTGCCGATTCCCCACGAGGAGACGTGCGCACGTGACCACACCCGAGGAGGACCCCATCGAGACGCAGCACGGTGCGGCCGGGCAGGACCCCGCCCCGGACGACGAGACCGACGCCGGTGTCGCCCACCCCGCGACGTCCCCGGAGGTCGAGGAGGAGCAGGCGTCTGCCGAGGTGATGGCGCTGCTCAGCGAGCACGTGCCGCTGGCGCTGCTCGCCGACCTCGCGCAGCCGGAGGGCCCCCAGTCGCCGAAGATCCTCGAGGACGAGGGTCTGCCGGAGGAGCCTTGGTGGGAGCAGTAGCCGCAGCCGCGGGTCCCGGTTTCGTTCCTGCGGCCCGGCGGTGCTAACGTTGCGCACCGCGCGCCATTAGCTCAATTGGCAGAGCAGCTGACTCTTAATCAGCGGGTTCGGGGTTCGAGTCCCTGATGGCGCACTTCAGAAGGCCGGGGCCGCGAGGCACCGGCCTTCGTCGTTCCCGGACGAAGCCCGGCTAGATGTCCTCGTCGGCGGGCAGCGGGGGCGCCTCGGGGGCGGACTCGCCCTCCGCGAACGGCAGCAGCCGGTCCACGCCCGTGACCGTCATCAGCTCCTTGAGCATCCACGGCGCGTTCTCCAGCACCACCGGGTAGCCGCCCGCCTCGGCGTCGCGCGCCAGCCGCACGAGCACCGACATGCCTGCCGAGTCGACGAACGTCACGTCGGTGGCGTCGACGACGACCGGCAGGCCCCGCGTCGCGACCGCCTGGCACAGGTGCGCCGCGTTCTGCCGTACGAGGAGGTCGATCTCGCCGTAGATGGTCACGAGCGAGCGCTCGGGCTCCTCGTGCAGCGTCATCCCGGACGTGAGCGTGCCGTCCGCGCGCCCGTGTGCCTCGATCATCCGCGATCCAGCCCTTCGTGCTCGGCTGCCGTGTCGCCCCCGTGCAACGATCAAACCGCAGATTCCGGCGACCGGCACAGTGGCGGCGCATCGTCGTGCACGCCGGGGCACGTCATTTCACCCGGGCCCCGACGGACTCGGCGCCGTCTAGGGTGGGTCCGTGACCCGCATCGCCCTCGCCACGTGCGCCGCCCTGCCCGATCTCCACGAGGACGACGCACCCCTCGTCGCGGCGATCGAGGCGCGGGGCGTCCCGGCCGAGGCCGTGGTCTGGGACGACCCGACCGTCGACTGGTCCGCGTACGGGCTCGTCGTCGTGCGCTCCACGTGGGACTACGCGCAGCGGCGTGCCGAGTTCCTCGAGTGGGCGCGACGCGTCGACGTGGCGACGGCGCTCGCGAACCCGTTCCCCGTGCTCAGCTGGAACACGGACAAGCACTACCTGCGCGACCTCGACGCGGCGGGGGTCCCGGTCGTGCCGACGATGTGGCTGGAGCCGTCGCGGCACTTCACGTCCCAGGCACTGCACACGCGCTTCCCGGCGCTGGGCGAGTTCGTCATCAAGCCGGCCGTCTCGGCGGGGTCGATCGACACGGGCCGGTACACCGCCGTCGACGCCGGGTCGCGGGGCCTCGCCATCCAGCACGCGCGGCGCCTGCTCGCCGCGCAGCGCACCGTCATGGTGCAGCGGTACCTCCCGAGCGTGGACACGGTGGGCGAGCGTGCGCACGTGTTCATCGCCGGCGAGTACTCCCACAGCGTCCTCAAGGGCGCCATGCTCGACGGCCCGGACGTCGGCATCGAGGGCGTGTACCGCGAGGAGCGGATGAGCCCGCTCGAGCCGTCCGAGCGCGAGGTGCAGTTCTCGGCCGACGTCGTGCGCGCCGCCCGGGCCTCCTTCGCGCGGACGGCCGACGGGGTGGACCTCGTTCCCGACCCGCTGCTCTACGCGCGGGTCGACGTGGTGACGGACGACGCCGGGGAGCCGGTGCTCATGGAGCTCGAGCTGGTCGAGCCGAGCCTCTTCCTCGGCCTGGTCGACGGCGCTCTGGACCGGTTCGCGGACGCCCTCGTGGCGCGCGTGCGGCGCTGACGCCGACGGCGCTGCGGGCGGAAGCCCGTCCGTGGGGGCCGGTGCGCCCCGCCGATCGAATCGACGTTGTCGAGCACCGCGCCGGACCCGCTAGACTTCCTGACCGGCCCGCTGGTTCGGGCCGTGGTGGCTATAGCTCAGTTGGTAGAGCACCTGGTTGTGGTCCAGGGGGTCGCGGGTTCAAGTCCCGTTAGCCACCCCATGACGACGCCGGTCCCCTCGGGGGCCGGCGTCGTTCGTCGTGCGGGGTGTGTGGGGTGCTCGTCGAGCGTGGTGGGTCTAGCCGGCGTCGGTCGCGTCGCCGTCGTCGCCCCGCAGCTGCGCTGCACGCCCCTGGCGCACGGAGGTCGCGAGGATCTGCGCGGCGATCTGCTTCGCCGTCGCCGAGTCGGGGCCCGGCTGCGGCACGAGCATCGCCTCGCGGTAGTAGCGCAGCTCGTCGATGCTCTCGAGGATGTCGGCGAGCGCGCGGTGGCCCCCCGTCTTCTCCGGGGAGGCGAAGTAGATGCGCGGGTACCAGCGCCGGGCGAGCTCCTTGAGCGAGGAGACGTCGATGATCCGGTAGTGCAGGTGACCGACCAGCTCGGGCATGTGCACGTCGAGGAACGCCTTGTCGGTGCCGACCGAGTTGCCCGCGAGCGGCGCCTTGCCGGGCTCGGGGACCCAGGTCCGCACGTAGTCCAGGACGGTCTGCTGCGCCTCGGCCAGGGTCGCGCCGCCGGGCAGGTCCTCGAGCAGGCCCGACGTCGTGTGCATCTGCCGCACGAAGGGCACCATCTGCTCGAGCGCCTCGGCGGGTGGCGTGATGACCACGTCGACGCCCTCGCCCAGCACGGTGAGCTCGGAGTCGGTGACCACTGCAGCGACTTCGATGAGTGCGTCGGCGCCGAGGTCCAGGCCGGTCATCTCGCAGTCGACCCAGACGATCCTGTCATTCCCGTTGGTGATCGCTGTCACGGGCGTCACTGTACGGCGTCGGCCGCTCGGGCAGCGTCCCGGCGAGCCAGGCCGCGACCAGGACGAGCAGGGCGGCGCCCCCGGCGGCGAGGCCGGCCTGGCCCCAGGGGAGCCCGGCCCACGAGGTGGTCAGCAGGGTCGAGATGCCGACCGTGAGGGCGAGGACGAGGCGCGAGCGGAGGTCCAGGGCGGTGGACGGTGGTGGCTCGAGCGGCGCGTGGGCGGGCTCGGGGACGGTGTGCCTGCCCATCAGCGGGACCCCCGGAGCCTCATGGTGACCATGCTGGCAGACCCGAGGCTCGGGGGTCGGGGCCGCCGCCCCGCGACGATCAGGCCGTCGCGGGGCGGGCGGCGGTGGCGGCCGTGGGACGGGCGCCACGAGTGAGGCGCGCGGCGCGCTCACGACGGCGCAGCGCGACGACGTGGTCGCGTGCGCGCTGACGGGTCGCGTGCTGGTGCTCCAGCACGGCGGCGTCGTAGAGGGTCATCGGATGCATGGGTGTCTCCTGGTCGGATGTCGGGGTGGGTGACCGGCGGTGGGACGGGCCAGGTCCGGCGCCGCGGTGGGACCACCATCCCAGGCCGGGACCCGCGCACGCACGCGCTTTTTCACGTCGGCTGACCTGCGACGTCGTGCACGCGACGCGCCGATGCCGGTGCCCGCGAGCGGCACGGCGACCGGCAGGATGGGCGCGGGAGGACCACATGGTGGAGATCAGGGTCGAGGACGTCGCGGCGCGGCTCGTGGCCGTGACGCGGTGGCCGCACGGCCACCCGGAGGCGCACGCGCACGACGTCGGCGGGCCGTTCGAGCGGAGCGCGGACGCGGTGGCCGCCGCGGTGCAGCGCGCCGGGGGCGTCGTGGTCGGTGCGCCGTTCCTGTGGCACGGCGGCGCCCGCCACGTGGCCGACGTCGTCGTCGGCGTCCCGGTGGCCGGGTTGCGCGTCGGGGACGTCGCTGGCGGTGGTGACGGCGACGCGATCGCCGTCGAAGTGGTCCGGCGCCCCGGGGGGCGCGCGGCGGTGGCGCGCGCGGAGGGCGACGCCGACGCCGTGGCCGGCCTGCGGCGCGAGCTCGCGGTGTGGCTCGACGTCCGGCAGCTGGAGCCCGCTGACGCGCACTGGGAGGAGCGGCTGGGCGACCCGTCGGGCGACGCCCGGCGGACCGTGACCCGGCTCGTCCGGCCGCTGGCCTGAGGTACGGGCGGCGCACGGGCGCCCCCGGCAGGATTCGAACCTGCGACCAACGGATTAGAAGTCCGACGCTCTATCCACTGAGCTACGGGGGCTCGGCGCCGAGCGTACCGGAGCAGGTCACGCGCCCCGCAGCCGCGCCAGGACGCGGGTCGGTCGGAGGAGAGCCGACGAATCGAGCCCTCTGGGCGGGCGCGTGCGAGTAGAACAGAAGGGCCATCGCTCCGTTCGCACTCACGTAGGTCGTCGCCTCGAGGGCAGGTCTCCGCTGCCGGGAAGGGGCCTCGGGTGGCCACATGGCAGATGCTGGTCGACCAGCTGCTGCGCGAGCGTGGCGCGGCGCTGATCGGCTACGCGGCCCTGCTGACCGGCGACCGATCGAGCGCGGAGGACCTGGTGCACGACGCCGTCATCCGCACCTTCGGCCGGCCGCGCTCGTTCCCGAGCCTCAACGCGGCTGACGCGTACGTGCGCCGCGCGATCGTCAGCAGCTTCGTCGACGGCGTCCGGTCCCGCCGTCGGTGGACGGCGGCCCTCGGCGGCCCGGCGGCGCAGGCGGTCGACCGGGAGGACGACGTCGCGGGCCGGCTCGACGCGCGGGCGGCGCTGCGCACCCTGCCGCAGCGCCAACGGGCGTGCGTGGTGCTCCGCTTCTACGACGACCTCACCGTCAACGAGATCGCGGGTCGGCTCGGCGTGAGCGACGGGGCGGTCAAGCGCTACCTCAGCGACGGCATCCACGCCCTCAACGCGATGCTGGGGACCGCCGCCGACGCCGAGGTCTCCGCGGGCGAGATCCGGGTGAGCGGAGGTGGGCCGCGATGAGCGAGGAGCTGGCCGCCCTCATCCGCGCGAGCGCCGAGACCGGCGCAGCCGAGGCGGCGCGCGAGCATCCCTTCACCGCCGACGGCGTCGGCCGCTATCTCCGGGACATCCGTCGGCGCCGCGTCGTCGGTGGGGCGACGGTGGGCGCCACCGGCCTCGCCGTCGTCGCGGTCGCGATGCTCGGCATCACGCGACCCTGGGTCACCGAGGCGCCGCCGGTGAACGGCGTCCCGACCAGCGTCGTCGGCACGACGTCGCCGAGCCCGTCGGCCAGCCCGACGCCCACGCCGACGCCGAGCCCCACGGCCACGGCCGCGCCGACGCCCGGCCCGACGGCGACCCCGCCCCCGG
>JAEWYD010000174.1 GCA_023462275.1 Actinomycetes bacterium | reverse complement strand
TGCTGCGCCAGCGCGCCACCGAGCCGCCCGCCCGGCCGCGCCGGCCCGACGACGCCCGGCGGCCGCACATCCTGCGGTTCCGCGGCATGGCGGTGCTGTCGGTGGTCTTCGCGGGCATCGGCGCGATCTTCGGCGCCAACGACGTCTCGGTGGTCGCCTTCGCGACCGAGCGGGACGCCCAGTCGTGGACCGGCCTCGTGCTGGCGATCTTCGCGCTGGGCTCGATGCTGTCCGGCCTCGGGTACGGCCTGCGGCACTGGGTGAGCCCGCTGTGGCGCCGCTTCGCCATCGGCGTCGTCGCGCTCGGGATCGGCACCTCGCTCTTCTTCGTCGTCTCGAGCCTGCCCGTGCTGGCGGCCGTCATGTTCGTCACCGGCTTCTCGATCGCCCCGACGCTCGTCAACGGCAACGGCCTCGTGCAGGAGCTCGTACCGCACGAGCAGCTCACGGAGGGTCTCGCCTGGGTCGGCACTGCCCTCGGCATCGGGGTGTCGGTGGGCTCCGCGATCGCCGGCCAGGCGATCGACCACGCCGGGTCCCGCGGCGGCTTCCTCGTCGTGGTGGCGTCCGCCGGGCTCGCCGTGCTCGCCACGGTCGTCGCGCTGCCCACCCTGCGCGGCGACGGCCCCGTCGTCGCCGCGGCCGTCCCGGCGGCGGATCCGGACGCGGCGCCGGAGCCGGCATGAGCACCCGCCGGCCCCTCACGCTCGCGGAGCTCGCCGACGTCGTCGCGCCGGTCGGGCGGCCCGTCGCCGAGCGTTCCCTCGGGGGCGGGTTCTTCGCGTCCGTGCAGGCGGTGGAGCTGGCGGACGGCCGGACCGTCGTCGTCAAGACCGGCCAGCCCGACGACGCCGCCGGCCTGCTCACGCACGAGCGCCGCCTGCTGCGCGGCGAGGTGGCGCTGCTGCGCCGCGCCGCGGACGTGCCGGGCGTGCCCGCGCCCGCCGTCCTGCACGCCGACCTCACCCGGACCGCCGTCGACGTCGACGTGCTGGTCGCCGAGATGATGCCGGGTGCGTCGTGGGACTCGTCCCGGGACGCGATGCCGCCCGACGCCGTGGCCGCCGCGGGGCGGCAGGTCGGGGCGATCCTGGCGGGCCTCGGCTCCGTCGTCGGCCCGCGGTTCGGCTACCCCGACGAGGCCTCGGGGCTCGGGGGTGCCACGTGGCCCGAGGCCTTCGGCGCGATGGTCGAGGCGCTGCTCGTCGACGCCCGACGCTGGGGCGTCGACGTCGAGCCCGACCGCGTGCGCGCGGCCCTCGCCGCGAGCGCGACGCGGGCCGCGCTCGCCGAGGTCACCACCCCGCGGCTCGTGCACATGGACCTGTGGCCGGGCAACGTGCTGCTCGACCCGGGCACGGGCGACGTGACCGGCGTCGTCGACTTCGAGCGCGGGCTGTTCGGGGACCCGCTCATGGACCTCGTGGGCCACGACCCGTTCCGCGTGCACGGGGTGCCGGCGGACGCCGTCGCCGGGTACGTGACGGCCGGCGGCACGGCGCTGCCCGCCGCCACCGAGCTGCCGCTGACCGTGGAGCGCCGGCTCGCGCTGTACCGGCTGTACCTGACCCTGGTCATGACGATCGAGGTCGTGCCACGCGGCTACGACTGGCCGGACCTCGACGGCTACGTCGCGCGGCTCGTCGAGGCGCGCCAGGCGCTCCTGGCGATGCTCAGCGCCTGACGGCGGTCAACCGACGGTCGTCCCGAACAGGGCGCCGAGGGCGTAGGTGATGCCCGCGGCGCCGTAGCCGATGGCCAGCTGACGCAGGGCACGGCGCACGGGCGGGCCGCCGCTCATCAGGCCGACGAACGCGCCCACCGTCATGAGGGAGACCCCGACGGCCGCGAGCGAGACCACCAGCGCCGTCGTGCCCTCGAGCCCCAGCAGGTAGGGGAGCACCGGGATGAGCGCACCGGACGCGAACATGCAGAAGCTCGAGATCGCCGCGCCCCAGGCGGTGCCGACCGCCTCGTGCGGGTCGTGCTCCGGGTCGGTGTCGTCGTGGAACCGGTGGCTCCCCGCGCCGAGCTCGGAGATGTCGGCGAGCACGGCGTCGGCGTGCCGCTGGGCCTCGTCGGCCGCCATGCCCCGCGCCCGGTACACGAGCGCGAGCTCGTTCGCGTCGACGTCCAGGTGCGGCAGCGCCTGCACCGCGTCGGCGTCCGGCGTCGAGGCCGCGAGCAGCTCGCGCTGGGAGCGCACGGAGATGAACTCGCCCGCGCCCATCGACAGGGCGCCGGCGAGCAGGCCGGCCAGGCCGGTGAGGAGGACCACCGAGTTCTCGGTGCCAGCGGCGGCGACGCCCATGACGAGCGCCACGTTCGACACGAGGCCGTCGTTCATGCCGAAGACGGCGGCGCGGAAGCTCCCCGCCAGGCGGTTGCGCCCGCGCGAGGCCAGGCCGCGCACGACCTCGGCGTGGATCCGCTCGTCGGCGGCCATCTGCGGCGTCGCGTCCACGTCGACGTCGTAGTCCGCCCGGGCCTCGGCGCGCTGCGCGATGGCCAGGACGAACACCGAGCCGAACGAGCGGGCCAGCCGCGCCAGCACCCGGAACCGCAGGCTCGGCCGCGTCGCGCGCCCGACGCCGTCGCCGAGCAGCTGCTCCCAGTGCGCCGCGTGCCGGCCCTCGGCCTCGGCGAGGGCCAGGAGGATCTCCGCCTCCTCGCCCTCCCGGCGCCGGGCGAGGTCGCGGTAGACCGAGGCCTCGGCACGCTCATCAGCCAGGTACCGGCGCCAACGACGGAGGTCGGAGGGGGAGGGTGCCATGCGACAAGCCTGCCATCCGCGGCGGCGCGGCCCGTAGGACGGGCGGCGGCGCAGGCCGCGGTCACCGCTGGCCGTCGGTCAGCGCAGGCCGCGGTCAGCGCAGGCCGGCCCCTGCGAGCAGGGCGAGCGGCGCGGCGTCCTCGTTGAACGTGTAGACGTGCACGCCGGGGGCACCGGCGTCGAGCACGCCGCGGACGAGCGCCGCGCCCATCGCCCGGCCCTCCGCCCGGCGTACGTCGTCGTCGGACGCCGCCTCCAGACGCGCGAGCGCCTCGGCCGGGACCGGCACGCGGCTGATGTCCTGCAGGCGGCGCAGGCGGGCCGGGTTCTCCATCGGCACGACGCCGGGCAGCACGGGGATCGTCACGCCCGCGGCCCGCGCGGCGTCCCGGTAGGCGACGTACACGGCGGGGTCGAAGAAGACCTGCGTGACGGCGTAGTCCGCGCCCGCGCGCTGCTTGGCGAGCAGGGCCTGGACGTCGTCGTCGTCCGGGGCGGGGGGCTCGGGCGGGGCGGCCCAGCGGTTGGTCGGCGTCGCCGCGACACCCACGCTGATCTCCACCCCGCGCTCGGCCGCGAGCTCGTGCAGTCGCGCGACCAGCTCGCTGGCGCGGACCAGGCCGCCCGGCTCGGGTCGCCAGTCGGGGACGTCGGCGGGCGGGTCGCCGCGCAGCGCGAGCACGTTCCGGACGCCGTCCGCCAGGAACTGCTCGGCCACGGGCCGCACGCGCTCCCAGGGCAGGCCGATGCACGTGAGGTGCGCGACGACGTCGGCGGCGGTGTGCGCGAGGATCCAGCGCACCAGGTCGTGCGCCACGGGCCGGTTGCTGCCCGAGGCGCCGTAGGTCACGGAGAAGAAGTCCGGCGCGACGGCGGCGAGGCGCTCGATCCGCGCGGGCAGGGCGGCGCGAGTCGCGTCGGTCCTCGGCGGGTAGAGCTCGAAGGACACGGACGGGCCCTGGGCCTCGGCGGCGGCCAGGCGCGCGGCGACGCCGCTGCTGCCGGCAGAGCTGGTTCCGGCGGGGTCGGTTCCGGCGGGGCGGGGTCCGGCGGGGTCGGTTCCGGCAGAGCCGGTTCCGGCGGAGCTGTTTCCGGCAGGGTCGGGTCGGGCAGGGTCGGTGCTCACGTGGCGCTCCATCGATTCTGGCGGTGAGCACCCGCTCCCGGGCTCGGGGGGTTGCTGCGGCGTCGTCGAGCCAGATCTCTCGGCCGCTCGTGATGGGACGCCTCACCCTAGGCCGCCGGCGCGGGACCGACCAAGGTCGTCTCGCGTCCGCCGTCGCCGGCGGCGGCGTGGACGCCACCCACCGCGCGCTCCCCGCGCGGCCAACGGCGCCCGGCCGCCGCCCCATAGCCCGCGCGCCGCCGCCCACACCACCCCGCACCCGACGATCCCGTCTACATGAGACCCGCGCGGCGACGCTGAGGTAGACGGAACCGACAGGGCGCGGGAGCGAGCGACACGACGGCGCAGCGAGCGACACGGCGCGGGAAGCGCAACGGGACCGTGGGCCGGGCGGCGGCGCGGGGTCAGGTCGACGGCGCCGCCGCGCGCAGCCGCTCCAGCAGCGGGCCGGCCGCCGTCGCGAGGAACTCGTCCTGCTTCTCCTCGCCGATCTGTACCAGGGCGAGGTCCGTGAAGCCCGCCTCCCAGTACGCCGACGCCGCCGCCACCACGGCGTCGGCGTCCGGACCGCACGGGATCGCCTCCGCGACGTCCGCCGGGCGCACCGCCGCCGACGCGGCGTCGAACGCCTCGGTCGTCGGCAGGTCGGCGTTCACCTTCCAGCCCAGCCCGAACCACCGGAACTGCTCGTGCGCGCGGGCGACGGCGGCGTCGCGGTCGGCGTCCCAGCTGATGGGGATCTGGCCGATCGTCCGGGACGGAATCGTGACGTCCTCGGCCCGGCGCGCGCGGTCCCACTCCTGCAGCACCGCGGCGTCGGGCTCCGTGGTCACGAGGTGGTCGGCGAGCGGGGCGAACCGGTGCACCGACTGCGCACCGGAGACCGCGACACCGATCTGCACAGGCTCGTCCGGGCGGTCCCACAGGATCGCCGAGTCCACGCGGAAGTGCTGGCCGTCGAACGTGAGGCGCTCGCCGTCGAGCAGGCTGCGGATGATCTCCACCGCCTCCTCCAGCATGTCGTGGCGCTCACCCACGGCGGGCCAGCGCTGCCCGGCCACGTGCTCGTTCAGGGCCTCGCCGGCGCCCAGGTTCAGCAGGAACCGCCCGCCGGACAGGACCCCGAGCGTCGCGGCCTGCTGCGCGACGACGGCCGGGTGGTACCGCAGGATCGGGCAGGTCACGTAGGTCATGAGCTCGACGCGCTCGGTGGCCTGCGCGACGGCGCCGAGCGTCACCCAGGCGTTCGGCGCGTGCCCCTGGGCGTCGAGCCAGGGGAAGTAGTGGTCGGACGAGACCTCGAAGTCGAAGCCGGCCCGCTCGGCGTCGACGGCGTGCCGCACGAGGTCGCGGGGGCCGGACTGCTCGGTCATGAGCGTGTACCCGAATCGCATCCGACCAGGCTCACACCCCTGCGCCGGGGCGGCATCCCGGGCTGCCGGTCCGCCCCGATCTGTGCACGATCGCCACAGACCGCCCAGGGCCGGCACAGCGGCAGGCCGTAGCATCGACGGGTCCGCGCTGCGGGCCACACGCGCCGTCCGTGACGGCAACCACCCAACCGAAGGACTTCACCGTGCGTCGACCGGTCCTCCTCACCGCGGCCCTCGCGGCCAGCCTCCTGCTCGCCGGTTGCGCGAGCGACTCCGACTCCGACTCTGCGGCGTCGCCGGAGCCCACCGCATCGACCGGCTCGTCCGCCGACCCGAGCGCCGCGGCCGCCCCGACGCCCACGGCGGAGGACGTCGCCGCACTCGAGGCCGTCAAGGTCGAGGGCGACACCGGCGCGGAGCCGACCGTCACCTTCGACCAGCCGTTCGCGACGTCGGCGCCGGTGGCCCGAGTGGACGTGGAGGGCACGGGCGACGCGCTGGTCAAGGGCCAGACGCTTGACGTCAACTACATGCTGATCGGCGGCGACGACGGCACCACGATCGGGTCGACCTGGCAGCAGGGCGCGACCGAGACGATCATCATGGGCGACCCGGCCATGGTCAGCGCGCTGAACGAGGCGCTCGACGGCCAGGCGGTGGGAGTCCGCGTCGTGGCGGCCATGCCGGGGACGGCCGGGGCCGACGGCGCCTCGTCGGCCGCGACCCTCATGGTCCTGGAGGTCGTCGGCGCGCGCGACGTGCCGACCCGGGCCCAGGGCGACGCCGTGACCCCGCCGGCGGGCCTGCCGACCGTGACGCTGGCCGACGACGGCGCGCCGTCGATCGAGGTCCCCTCGGACGCGAAGGAGCCGACGGACCTCGTCGTCCAGCCGCTGATCAAGGGCTCGGGCCCGGAGGTCAAGGCCGGCCAGACCGTCACCGTGCAGTACAGCGGCTGGCTGTGGGACGGCACCGCGTTCGACTCGTCGTGGACCAACGGCTCGCCGTTCCAGACGCAGATCGGTGCCGGCGCCGTTATCCAGGGCTGGGACCAGGGCGTCGTCGGCCAGACGGTCGGCAGCCAGGTGCTGCTGATCGTGCCGCCGAGCCTCGGGTACGGGGACAAGGACAACGGCCCGATCCCGGCCAACTCCACGCTGATCTTCGTGATCGACATCCTCGACGCGACGGGCGCGGCCCAGGGCTGACGCCCCCACCGACGACAGACGCACGACGCCCGCCCCGGAGCTCTCCGGGGCGGGCGTCGTGCGTACGGGCTCAGCCGAGCCGGACCGTGACCACCGACCCGTCGTGCAGCAGCCCGGCGGGCGCCACGCAGCCGTCCACCGGCCGGCCGTCGACGTCGAGCGCCGCGACGCCGCGGCTCACGTGGTCGGGATTCGTCACGCGGATCGTCACGGTGCGGCCCCGGAACGTCCGCGTCATCTCGAAGCCGTCCCACGCCGTCGGCAGGCACGGGTCGACGCACAGGCCGTCCAGCACCGGCCGGACGCCCAGGATGTGCTGCGTCACGCCCACGTACGTCCAGCTGGCGGTGCCCGTGAGCCACGGGTTGCGCGCCTGGCCGAAGCGCGGCGACGTCGGGCCGTGCGTGAACTGGGCGTACACGTAGGGCTCCGCCTGGTGCACCTCGGCGGCGTCGTTGTAGCGGGCCGGCAGGTACGCCCGGTAGTACTCGTACGCCCGGTCGCCGCGGCCGAGCATCGCCTCGGCGACGATGGCCCAGGAGTTCGCGTGGCAGAAGATGCCGCCGTTCTCCTTGTGCCCCACGGGGAAGACGAGCAGCGACAGCCCGATGCCGGGCATCGGCTTCGTGTGCGGCGGGTCGCAGAGCGCGACGCCGTGCTCGCTCGCCAGCCGGTCGTGGACGGCGTCCATGGCGGCCACGGCGCGGTCGCGCGACGTGGCGCCGGAGATGGCTGCCCAGACGTTGGGCTCGAGGTAGATCTGCCCCTCGGGGGCCGTCCGGGAGCCGAGGTGCGCGCCGGTCGCCGAGATGGCCCGGATGAACCACTCGCCGTCCCACGCCGCGTCGATGGCGGGCTGCAGCGCGGCGAGCTGCTCGGCGCACCAGGCGGCGGCGTCGGGCCGGCCGGACTCCTCGGCCAGCTCCCGGGTCACGCGCAGGCCGTTGGCCAGCAGGAACGTGGAGAACACGGACTCCCCGGTGGCGCCGAACTGCAGGCAGTCGTTCCAGTCGGCGGCCAGGCCCTGGACCATCCCGTGGTCACCGCGGTGCGCGAGGCTGAAGCGCAGCGCCTGGACGAGGTGGTCGAACACGGTGGCCTCGCCGGCGTCGGCGTAGGGCAGCACGCGGTCCAGGTAGCCGACGTCGCCCGACTCGTGCACCACGGCGGCGACGGTGATCGGCAGCCACAGCGCGTCGTCGGACCGGTACTGCTCCAGCGCCGGCGCCGTCTCGTGCCCCGGGCGGTGGCTGAGCGGCTTCACCAGCGGCATCGCGCCGCCCTCCGCCGTCTGCCCGGTGAGCACCAGGTCGAGCCGCTCGCGGACGGCCGCCGGGATGGCGTGCGCGACGGCGAGCATGTCCTGCACCGTGTCGCGGTAGCCCAGGCCGTCGCGGTCCCCGGCCTCCACGAGCGAGACGCCGCGGGACCAGTTGAACGTCATGTGGGTCTGGTAGGCATGCCAGACGTTGACCATCGAGTCGAGCTCCGGGTCCGGCGTGCGGACCTGCAGCGGGGCGAGGTGGGCCGCCCAGTCGGCGCGCAGGGCGGCGAGCTCGGCCGCGACCCGCTCGGGGGTCGCGTACTCGGCCATGAGCTCGCGGCCCGGGCGCAGCGGCGGGGCGTCGGGGGCGTCGCCGATGCCGGGGCGCAGGTCGCGCCACGGCGCGTCCGGGCTCCCGACGCCGAGGCAGTAGATCACCTGCCGGCTCGCGCCGGGCGCGAGCTCGAGGCGGACGTGCAGGGTGGAGCACGCGTTGTCGCCGACCGCCTCGGTGCCCGAGCACTCACCGCGCTCGACGGCGAGGGGGTTGGCCTGCGTCCGGTACGGGCCGAGGAACGCGTCGCGGTCGGTGTCGAAGCCGACGACGGGCGCCCCCGCGACGCCGAACCACAGCTCGCTCTGGGCCTCCCGCGTGGAGTTCCAGCGGCTGATCATGCCGTCGCGGTACTCCGCGCGGACCACGTACTGGCTGTACTGGAGGTTCTCCAGGTCCTGGCGGTACGACCACTCGTTGGCCAGCTCGGCGTAGGAGAACAGCGAGATGGTGCGCGGGTCGGCGCCGGTGTTCGTGACGACGACGGACCAGTACTCGAACGCCTGGCCGGCCGGCACGAAGCACGTCATCTCGGAGCGGATGCCCGCGTGCTCCGCCTCGAACACGGAGTAGCCGAGCCCGTGCCGGACGCGCGCCGCGTACTCCTCCAGCGGGGTGCCGACGGGCTGCCACGACGCCGACCAGTAGTCGCCCGCGCGGCTGACCGGGCTGCCGGCGTCGTCGCGCAGGTAGACGTAGCGCCCGGGCTCGTCGACCGGGACGCCGTTGAAGCGCATCCGCAGGAGCCGCCCGGTGCCGCCCGACCGGTAGAAGGAGTACCCGCCGGCGTTCTGCGTGATGATCCCGCCGTAGAGCCGCGAGCCCAGGTAGTTGATCCACGAGCGCGGCGTGTCCGGTCGGGTGATCACGTACTCGCGCGCGTCGTCGTCGAAGTACCCGTACTGCATCGAAGTCCTCCCGGCGGTGGAAGCACGGGCCGGCAGGGGAGCGCGGCGCCGCGTCGGCGCGCACATCCTATGGTATCGCTCCCACCGCGCGGACCAGGATTCTTGCGCGGTACTGAACTCGCCGCCGTCCCCGCGCAACGACCACCCGCCCGCCGTCGAACAACCGGCCGCTGTTCGCACCACTCCTGTGCGCACAGCCGACAGATGCTCGAAGCGCCGGCGCGTGGCGGCGGGCGCGGGGTGCGGCGCGCGGCGCGCGGGGGACGGGGGCGGGGAACCGGGGG
>JAEWYD010000173.1 GCA_023462275.1 Actinomycetes bacterium | reverse complement strand
CCCTGTCCCTGCGCGCTGCGGTGCTCGTCGCCACCTGGGTCGCGGCCGGGCTCGGGACGATCGCGCTGGGCGGGCACCAGGTGACCGCCTCGGTCTGGGGGCTCACGGCCTTCGCGCTGGACGCCCTCGCCATCGCGGGCCAGGCGCTCGTCGGGACGGCGCTCGGCGCGGGCGATCCCGCTGCTGCCCGCGCCGTCCTGCGCCGCTGCCTCACGTGGGGCGTCGGGGCCGGGCTCGTGCTCGGCGCCGTCGTCGCCGCGGCCGCGCCGTGGCTGCCCGCCGCGTTCACCCCGGACGCCGACGTCCGACGGGCCGTCACGCTCGCCCTGTGGGTGGTCGCCGCGGCCCTGCCCATGGCGGGCTGGGTCTTCGTCCTGGACGGCGTGCTCATCGGGGCCGGCGACGGCGGCTACCTCGCCTGGGCGGGCGTAGCGACCCTGGTCGCCTACGTGCCGGCAGCCCTCGCGGTGCGCGTCTGGGCGCCCGACGGCGGCCCGGGGCTCGCGTGGTCGTGGGCCGCCTTCGCGGGGCTCTTCATGCTCGCCCGGGCGCTCACGACGGGGCTGCGGGCCCGGGGCGGATCCTGGCTGCGCCTCGGGACCGTGTGACCGAGGCGGGACGGCTGGACGGCGGCGCCGCGCCGCCCGCACCTGGCCACCGACGCAGCGAGGCCCGGCCCCCCAGGGGGCCGGGCCTCGCTGCAGTGTGCGGGCGTCAGGCCTGCGGGACGACCCGGAGGTCGATCTGGGCCACGACGTCCTCGTGCAGACGGATCTGCACCTGGAACTCGCCCAGCGACTTGATCGGCTGCGCGATCTCGATCTTGCGGCGGTCCACCTGCGGGCCACCGGCGGCGACGACGGCGGCCGCGATGTCCGCGGTCGTCACGGCACCGAAGAGGCGACCCGACGCACCGGCCTTCGCCGGCACGACGACCGTCGTCGAGCGGAGGCGGTCGCGGATGGCCTTGGCGTCGTCGAGCGACGCGATCTCGCGCGCCTTGCGGGCCTTGCGGATCGCCTCGATCTGCTTGGCGGCACCGCGGGTCCACGCCGTGGCGAGGCCGCGGGGCAGCAGGTAGTTGCGGGCGTACCCGTCCTTGACCTCGACCACGTCGCCGGGGGCGCCGAGGCCAGTCACCTCGTGAGTGAGGATCAGCTTCTGCATCGGTCCGACCTTCCTCAGCGAGCCGAGCTCGAGTACGGGAGGAGGGCCATCTCGCGGGCGTTCTTCACGGCCCGCGCGATGGCGCGCTGCTCCTGGACGGAGACACCGGTCACCCGACGGGCGCGGATCTTGCCCCGGTCGGAGATGAACTTGCGCAGCAGCGCGGTGTCCTTGTAGTCGACCGCGTCGATCTTGGCGACCTTCAGCGGGTTCTGCTTCTTCTTGGGCTTGCGGACGACCGGCTTGGCCATCGTCAGTACTCCTTGGTCTGCGTCGCGGGGCGGGCGGTCAGCCCAGCCGCGCGGGGGTCATGGGTGTCGATCAGAACGGGGGCTCGTCGGACGCCCCGCCGGCGGGCGTCGCCCACGGGTCGTTGTCGAACGCCGGCGAGGACGAGGCGCCGCCACCACCGAAGCCACCGCCGCCACCACCGCTGCGCTGAGCGCGGGTGACCTTGGCCGAGGCGTAGCGGAGGGACGGGCCGACCTCGTCGACCTGGAGCTCCACGACCGTGCGCTTCTCGCCCTCACGGGTCTCGTAGGACCGCTGCACCAGCCGGCCCTGCACGATGACGCGCGTCCCCTTGGTCAGGGACTCCGCCACGTTCTCCGCGGCCTCGCGCCAGATCGAGCAGCGCATGAACAGCGTGTCGCCGTCCTTCCACTCGTTGCTCTGGCGGTCGAAGGCGCGCGGGGTGGACGCGACGGTGAAGTTCGCGACGGCCGCACCCGAGGGGGTGAAGCGGAGCTCGGGGTCACCGGTCAGGTTCCCGACCACCGTGATGACGGTGTCACCAGCCATGCCGACTCCTCGTTCTGGTAGGACGGCGCTCAGCGAGCGTCGGGGCGCAGGATCTTGGTGCGCAGCACGGCCTCGTTGAGGCGCAGCTGCCGGTCGAGCTCCTTCGCGGTCACCGGCGTCGCCGTGAAGTCGACGACCGCGTAGATGCCCTCGGACTTCTTCTTGATGTCGTAGGCGAGGCGGCGCCGACCCCAGATGTCCACCTTGTCGACACTGCCGCCCGCGGTCGTGACGACCGAGAGGTACTTGTCGAGGGACGGGGCGACGGTGCGCTCTTCGATCTCCGGATCGAGGATGACCATCATCTCGTACTGACGCATGCGGATACCCACCTCCTGTGGTCTCAGCGGCCACGGTCCATCCGTGGCAGGAGGGTTTGTGCGTCTCGCAGCCGGCGCACGGTGATCGGCACCGCGTCCAGGCAGCGACCGCCCATGCTACCGGGTCGGGCGGCCGCCCCCGCACGCGGGCCGCTCACCTGTGGACGAGGCTCGCTACGGTGCCGTCGTCGGTGGCGTCGACGTCGGCTCGCCCGGCGGCGGCTGGGCGCCACCGCCACCGCCGTTCCCACCGGTGCCACCGCCGCCACCGCCACCAGCAGGCGGCCCGCTCGACACGATGATCGTCACGGTCGCCCCCGGGGCCGCTGTCCCTCCGCCGCCCGGGCTCTGCGTGATCACCTGCCCGGCCGGCACGGTGGCGTCGGCCTGCTGCTGCACCGACACCGCGAAGCCCGCCCCGGTGAGGGTCGCCCGCGCGTCCGCCTCGGTCTTCCCGATCACGTTCGGCACGGACTGCTCGCCCGGCCCCTGCGAGACCGTGATGGTGACGGTCGTGCCCTGCTCGGCCTCGCCGCTCGGGTTCTGGGAGATCACGACGCCGGCCGGCACGCTCGGGTCGTTGGCGCCGAGCACCATGAGCAGGAACCCGGCGCCCTGGAGCGTCGACGTGGCCTGGCCCTCGGTCATCCCGACGACGTTCGGCACCTGCACCACGGGCGGCGTGTTCGGCTTGCCGATGTCGGCCCGCTCGGGGAACTGGATCGGCTCGAGCCCCTGGTGGGCGGGCTTCATGAACGCGGTCCAGATGTCCAGCGGGATGGTGCCGCCGGTCACGTACTTCTGGCCCCCGAAGGGCGTGATCGTCTCCTGGACGACCTTGGTGGGGTCGTTCGGGTCGGGCGCCTCCTGGTAGAGCACGACCGCCGTCGTCATGTGGCCCGTGAAGCCGATGAACCACGCGGACTTGTTCTCGTTCGAGCTACCGGTCTTGCCGGCGACCGGCTGACCCACCTGGCGCGCCTCGCTCGCGGTGCCGCCGCGCATCTCCACCGGCTGGCGCAGCGCGAAGATCGTGTCGGCGACGACGTCGGGGGCGAACTCCGGCTGCGGCGTCTGCTTGTTCTCGTAGCGCACGCCCGAGCCGTCGAGGTACTCGACCTTGGAGACGATGAACGGCTCGTAGCGCTGTCCGTTCGAGGCGATCGTGTTGAACGCCTGGGCCATGTCGAGCGGGTGCGGCGTCGCCGTGCCGAGCACGTTGACGGGCACGTGCTGCTTGTCGAACAGGCTGCAGTTCTCCTCGGCCCGCGCCCAGCTCGAGCAGACGCCCGCCCGCTGCGCGACGTCGAGGGTCGTGTCCGGCCCGATCTCCACGTTCATCTGCGCGTACACCGCGTTGACCGACTTGGCCGTCGCCTCGAGGATGTCGATCTTGCCGTAGCTGGAGTCCCCGTAGTTGCGCACGCCGTTCGGGAAGCCCTCGACCGGCAGCTTGTTCGTGCCCATGTACTTGGACTTCAGCGAGCCGCCCTTCTCGAGGTACCCGATGAGCGTGAACGGCTTGAACGTCGAGCCGGCCTGCGCCCCGCCCTGGGTGACGATGTTCAGCTGCTGCGTCAGGTAGTCGGGACCGCCGTAGAGCGCGAGGATGGCGCCGCTGTTCGGGGCGAGCGTGACGAGGCCCGCCTTGAGGTTGGGCGAGTGGTCGGCCGGCATGCCCTGCACCGCCTGCACGGCGAGGTTCTGCAGGTTGGGGTCGATCGTCGTCGTGATCTGGAAGCCGCGGGTGTCGAGCTCCTCCTCGGTGAAGCCCTTGGCGAGCAGCTCGCGGCGCACCATGTCGAGCAGGTAGCCGTTGGTGCCTGCGTAGACCTGCGACTTGCTGTACTCGACGACGGCGGGGAAGGTCTGCGCGGCGCGCTCCTCCTTGGTGAGGGCGCCCGTGGCGACCATGCCGTCGAGCACGTAGTTCCACCGGCGCTCGGCGTTCGCCTGCGACGTCCGCGGGTCGAAGTTGTTGGGCGACGGGATGACGCCGGCGAGCAGGGCGGCCTCGGAGACGCTGAGGTCCGTGACGCTCTTGTTGAAGTAGGCGTGCGCGGCGGCCTCGATGCCATAGGAGTCGCGGCCGAAGTAGATCGTGTTGAGGTAGTTGGTGAGGATCTGGTCCTTGTCCTCGACGCGGGCGAGCTTGACCGCCAGCATCGCCTCCTCGATCTTGCCGCGGATGTCCGTGGTGGTCTTGCCCACGTAGTAGCGCTCCGCGTACTGCTGCGTGATGGACGACCCGCCCTGGCGGTCCTTGCCCGTGATGTTCAGGTAGAAGGCGCGGGCGATGCCGGCCGGGTTGATGCCGGGGTTCTCGTAGAAGGTGCGGTCCTCGGCGGCGACGACGGCGTCGCGCATCACCTGGGGGATCTTGTCGGCCGTGACGATCGTGCGGTTCTGCTCCGCGAACGAGCCCAGCGGCGTCGTGCCGTCGGAGAAGTACACGGTGGACTTCTGGTACTCGGCGAAGTCGGAGGGCTTGGGGATCTCGACGCGGCTGTACCAGACGACGACGACGAGGACGCCCAGCAGCGCGACGGTCGCCGCGGAGCCCAGCAGCAGGCGCCACGAGGGCAGCCAGCGCCGCACCCCCGTCCGGTGCTGCCGGGGGTAGTCGATCACCCGGTGGTACCCGGTGCGGCGCGGCGGCCTGCCGCCCCGTCCGCCCGAAC
>JAEWYD010000172.1 GCA_023462275.1 Actinomycetes bacterium | reverse complement strand
GCCCCACCCCACGCCACACCCTCGACGCCGGCGCCCCCACACACACCACCGACGATGCTGCCCAGCCCGCCACCCGCTCCACCGACAACCTCATGGCGGTTCCTGCGGCGCCGAGCCCCGCTCGGTCCCGGAGGTCCAGGCCTGCGTCCGTGGAGCCGGGACCGCTACCGTCCCAGAGGCCGGTGACGCGTCCGTCGAGGGCGCCGGATCCCGACTACACCCCCCGGGGTCGCGCGGAGAAGCCCAGCGCGGCCGATCGTGCTGACAAGGTCCTCGGGCTCAGCGGAGAGGAGGACACCGCGCAGACCATGGCTCGGGCCGGCTTCGACGTTGACCAGCACCCGCAGACAGACGGCCCAAAGAACCCCGACTTCCGCATCGAGGGGGAGATCTTCGACAACTACACCCCGACGTCAGACTCAGCTCGGAACATCTGGTCCGGGGTTCAGTTCAAAATCCTGAACGACCAGACTGAGCGGGTTGTGATCAACCTCCGCGATACCGGCGTCAGCTTCGACCAGCTCACGCAGCAGTTCCGATACCCGATCGAGGGACTCCTCGAGGTCCTCGTCATCGACGGCGGCCTGGTCCGTCCGCTGTATCCCTGACGCGTGGAAGGAGTCTGATCCGGTGTACAACTACTCGACCCTCGTCCGCTGCGATGCGACGCTCGATGGGCTCGCGGACTGGCTCGCCTCCGCGCTTGACTGCGTCGAGGACGAGTCCGGGCGGATGCAGCAGGGAGCACTCACGGCGCGGATCTACGCACGGGGGGTCTTCAACTCCGAGGACTACGACGCGACGCTCGGTGGAGAGGCCATCGGCGAGGTCTGGTGGTCCGTCGAGAACCGCGGCAGCGAGGACGCCTATGCGGAGGCCGAGCGGCTCCTGCTGACGACGGTGACCCGGATGGCGATCGAGCTGGACGCCTCGGTGATCTTCCTGTGGGGGCGCGACGTCGTGATGATGTCCCGACTCGGGGGCGAGCTCGTCATCTACGACCGGTTCACCGAGTGGTTCCGGCCGGATGTCGAGCCGTTCCTCCCGCCGCACCGCGTCTCGTCCGAGCACTGGATCGTGTGACAGGAGGCCCTCGCCCCGTGTTCGACACCGACCGCGCCGCCGTCGTGCAGCTGCCCCTGCGTGGGGAGTGGACGGCCGTCCGTTCGCCCGGCAGCAAGGTGCCGAGCCACGGCACGGACCTGCTGGGGCAGCGGTACGCCTTCGACTTCGTCCGCCTCGACCGTCGCGGCCGGTACGCCGACGCCTCCTGGTGGCGGGGCGCCGTCGTGGGCGTGCCGACCCGTGACTGCTACGCGTGGGGTCAGCCGATCCACGCCGCCGCCCCGGGCACCGTCGTCGCGGCCGTCGACGGCGTGGCAGAGCGCGCCACCGTGCAGCCCCTCCGCGAGCAGTGGGCCGCCCTGCGCACGATGACCCGGTTCGACAGCGAGCGGCCGTGGTCCGTGGCGGGCAACTACGTGCTGGTGGCGTCCGACGTCGGGCACGTGCTCTACGCGCACCTCGCGCCCGGCTCCGTGGCCCCACGCACCGGCGACCGCGTCACCGCCGGCGACGTCCTCGGCCGTGTCGGCCACACCGGCAACTCCACGGCGCCGCACCTGCACGTCCACGTCATGGACGGCCCGGACCCGCGCGTCGCCGCCGGCGTCCCCATCGTCTTTGAGCTGTACGAGGTCTGGCGCGACGGCGCGTGGCTGCTGGTCGAGCGCGGCGTGCCTGCCACCACCGATCGGATCCGGTCAGTCGCGTGAACTCGGTCCCGTACAGGGTGCGGCCGTGGTGGGATGTGCGACGTCGTCGTCGAGAGGGTGAGCCGTGGCCGAGCAGGAACGCGCGGGGTTCCGGGACCGCATGACGGCGCGTGCCGAGCAGCTGCGCGAGCGCAACGAGGCCCGCATGAAGCGCCAGCGCTACGCCCTCGAGGCCAACCGGGACTTCAAGCGGGCCGGGATGCTCCTCAATGCCGTCCTGATCGGCTTCCTCGGCGTGGCCGCCCTGGTAGCGGGCATCGCCATGCTGTCAGGCGCGTTCGCGGTCGCCGGCGCGCTCATCCTCTACTCGGCGTCGGAGCTGTTCCGCGTGTGGAAGTGGCTGCCGCTGTTCATCCCCGACCCTGAGACCGCGGACGCACGCCGTCGCGCGTCCCGGCACATCCTGCGGGCTGCCGGTGCGTTCATCGCGGCGTGCCTCCTGCTCGCGGTCTTCTTCCGGTAGCTCCGGGAGCCCCTCCGCGGGCGGCCCCGCGTCCCCGGCCCGTGTGAGGATCGACCGGTGGACGCGGCGAGCGCGGCAGGCGAACGCGTGCGGGTCGCGGTCGACGGGCCGCTCGACCTGCGGCGCACCCTCGCGCCCCTCGGTCACGGTCCCTACGACCCGGCGTACCGCGTGACGCCCGACGGCCTCGTCTGGCGGGCGACGCTCCTCGCCTCCGGCCCGGCCACCCTGCGCCTCATGCAGACCGGGCCCGACGCCGTCGATGTCACCGCCTGGGGTCCCGGGACCGACGAGGCGCTCATGATGGCCCCGGCGCTCCTGGGCGCCCTCGACGACGCCACTGCCTTCCGCCCGCCGCCAGGCGTCGTCCGGGACGCCTGGCGACGCACCCCCGGCCTGCGCCTCGGCCGCACCGACCGCGTGCTCGAGGCCCTGGTCCCAGCCGTGCTCGAGCAGCGCGTGGTGACCAGCGCGGCCTGGGCCGCCTGGTCCTGGCTCGTGCGGCGGCACGGCGAGCGCGCGCCGGGCCCGACGCCGGACGGCATGCGCGTCCCGCCGCCCCCCGACGTGTGGGCGTACGTGCCCGTCTGGGACTTCCACCGCGCCGGCGTGGACCCGCGGCGGGCCCGGGTGGTGGTCGAGGCCGCACGTCTGGCGCGGCGCCTCGAGGAGGCTGCGCGCCTCGCCCCGGAGGACGGCCTGCGCCGACTCCGCGTCGTGCCCGGCGTCGGGCCGTGGACGGCGGCGCACGTCGCGCAGCGCGCCTGGGGCGACCCCGACGCCGTCGCCGTCGGCGACTTCCACCTGCCCGGACAGGTCGGCTGGGCCCTCGCCGGCCGACGCGGCGTGGACGACGCCGGCATGCTCGCGCTGCTGGAGCCGTTCCGCGGCCAGCGGCAGCGGGTGGTGCGGCACCTGCTCGCCGCGGGGGTGGCGCGCGTGCCGCGACGGGCCCCGCGTGCCGCGCCGGCGGACTACCGGACGTTCTAGGTCCCGGAGCCCCACGCCTCAGCGCAGCGCGGCGATCTCCGGCGGCACGTCCCCGCGCGTCTCGGGCGTCAGCCACGTCTGCGTCCACCCGTCCGCGCCGTTCCGCACGTACGACGTGCCGACGTCGGACGACAGCACCCACAGCACCTCGCCGTCCGCCTGCCACGCGAGCGCGACGCCGTGCCGCGCGCTGTACGCCTCGTCGCTGCGGAAGAGCTCGGCGCCGTCGGCCGACGTGACCACGACCTGCAGCGTCGGTCCCCCGTCGTCGGGCCCGGCCGCGAGCGTCGCGACGGCGTCGCCCGACGGCGACGTGACCTCCTGACCTGCGCGGTTCGCGGTCTGCACGGCCGGCTCCTCTCCTCCCTGGGTGCACCCCGACGCCGCGGCCACACCCGTCACGGCGAGCGCCGCGAGCACCGCGGCGGCGACCCTGCGCCCGACGCCGCTCATCCGGGGTACCCATCCATGGACACCAGGTTGCCCTGCGCGTCGAGCACCACCGTGACCGGCTCGCTCCAGCGGATGTGGATGTCGTAGGGGTCGGCCTGGCCCAGGGTGAGGACCTCGGCCAGCCGGCTCTTCCACCGGTCCGTGCTGTACTGCGGGTTCGGGTCGATGACGTCGTTCCACTGGTACGACGAGTTCAGCTGCACGCGGTACGTGCCGTCGTCGAGCGGCGTCACCGTCGTCGAGCCGGAGTGGCGGAACCCGCCGGCCTCCGCGTTGGTGCCGTGCAGGTACTGGTAGCCGACGATGCCCTCGCCGTTCTCGATCGCCTGGGAGAACGTCGAGTCGAACGAGCCCTGCGTCTGGCCGGTCGTGACGTACCGGTTGAGGGCGTCCTGCGCCGCCGTCTGCGTGCGCTCCGCCATCGCCAGCCGCAGCGTCTCGTTCTTCTCCATGTAGGACGTCCAGTCGGCGTCGCCGTCGATCGTCCAGTCCCCGCCGCCGCGCAGGTACCGCTCGAGGATCGCGCGGCCGGCCCAGTCGTTGCTCAGGTGGTCCGACCCCGGCTCGTCGCGGCGCGTGAGGCTGTCGGTGCGGATGCGGCGGCCGCCGCGCTCGTCCGGCGCCCGTAGCTCGTCCTCGCGCTCGCGCAGGCGGGTGCCGGTGCGAGCGATGGCGACGACGAACGCGTTGTGCGCCTCACCCACGCGCACGCGGATCATCACGATGAGCGCGAGCAGGCGCGCGATCGCGACCGCGTGCTCCGGGTGGCGCAGCAGGTGCGCGACGACGGCGGCCGCGTCGCTGGTCAGCGCGCCCGCGGGCAGGCCGAGCTCCTGGGCCTGGCGCAGGACGCCGTCGGCCTGGCTGCGCAGGTCGCGCAGGGCCGCGCCGAGCGTGGCGTAGGCCCCGGCGGCGTCGGTGGCGAGCGGGACGAGCCCCGCGAGGGTGGTCGCCTGCCGCGTGCCGGCGGTGCGGAAGCCGTTGCTCGCGGGCCCCGACCAGTACGCGGCGCTGCCGGTGACGGCGGCCGCGAGCTGCTTGTGGGTGTCGCCGACGTGGGCGGCGAAGGAGCGGTGCGTCGCCGCCGCGGCGAGCAGGCCCTCGACATCCCCCGGGACGAGCTCGGCGGCGGTGCGGGGCAGGCTCATCGGGCGTCCGCCCCCGCGAGCCGGGTCGCGACGCCGTCGTCGGCCGCCCGGTACGTCTGCGCGGAGGCGACCAGGCGCTCCACGAGGCCGTCGAGGGCCTCCCGCGCGCCCACGACGTCGGCGTGCAGCGCGCGGGCCGCATTCGCCGCCATCGTCGCGCTGTCCGCCCGGCCCGTGTCCGGCGCCAGGCCGTCCACCATGCCCGCCGCGACCGCCAGCCGCTGGGCGCACTCGGTGCCCTGCTGCGCGCAGCCGGTGAGGTCCTCGTAGGTCACCTCGAACGCCGTCATCGTCGCTCCCCCTGGGCGCAGCCCCCTGCGCGCCGCCGGTCGAATGCTACCGAAACGGGCACGCCTGGAGCGGGCGTTCGGGTGCTCCCGCGGGCTGCGACGCGCCGGCTCGACCGCACTCCGCACGGCGGGCTCCGGGCGGATCAGGGTCCGCTAGCATCCGAATGCCTGGTCCAGGCAAGGCCCCGCCGGGGCGCGCCGCCGTCGTCGTGACGGTGGGCGGCCGCGACGACCACTCGTGAACCACCGGAGGCGACAGTGGGACTCATCAAGGCATTCGCGGGTGCTCTCGGCGGCGCCTTCGCCGACCAGTGGAAGGACTTCCTGGTCCCCCCGGGGGGCCTGGAGCCGACCGCCGCCCTGTTCCCCGCCGTGCCGCAGGGCACGAACGCCGGCCGGGGCTCGAACACGCAGGGCTCGCAGAACATCATCACCAACGGCAGCCGCATCGTCGTGCCGGAGGGGTACGGCCTGCTGACGTTCCAGGACGGCCAGCTGACGGCGCTCGTCGCCGAGCCCGGCGGGTACATCTGGAACTCCGAGGACCCGAACTCCCAGTCGCTGTTCGTCGGTGACGGGATCTTCTCCTCGACGTTCGGGATGTCGTGGGAGCGGTTCAAGTTCGGCGGCCAGCCGGGCTCCCAGCAGCTGGCGTTCTACGTCAACCTCAAGGAGATCCCGAACAACCGGTTCGGCACCCAGTCGGAGATCTACTGGGACGACGCCTACCTGGGCGCGCAGGTCGGTGCGGTCACGCGCGGCACGTACACGCTGCGGATCGTGGACCCGATCCTCTTCGTCAAGCAGTTCGTCCCGCTGACGTACTACAGCGCGACGCCGCGCGTCTTCGACTTCTCCGACTTCGAGAACGACGCCGCGAGCCAGCTGTTCAACGAGGTCGTCGGGTCGCTGTCGCAGGCGTTCTCGCTCTACACGAACGACCCCAGCAAGGGGAACCGGATCGCGCGCATCCAGAGCGACTCCGTCGGGTTCGCGCAGTCGCTCGCCGCGGCCGTCGAGGACGGGTACCGGTGGACGACGGACCGCGGTCTGCAGATCATCAAGGTCGCGCTCCAGGCCGTCGAGTACGACGAGGACACGCGCGCCCTGCTCAGCGACGTCAAGAAGGCCGACGCCCTCGGCGGCGCCCGCGGCAACTCGTTCATGCAGCAGGCGGCGGCCCGCGGTATCCAGGCGGCCGGCGAGAGCGGCGGCGGCGGGGCCAACATGGCGGTGCTCGGCCTGGGCATGGGCGCCGCCGGCAACGCCGTGAGCGGCCTGCAGCAGCAGCCGAACACCCCGCCGGCGGCCGGCCCGGCCGCGC
>JAEWYD010000171.1 GCA_023462275.1 Actinomycetes bacterium | reverse complement strand
CGCAGGATCACGGCAGCGTGGAGGACCGATTCCGCAATGTCGCCGGCGCGATCGCGGTCGCACCGCGCTTCGCGTCCCGGCTGCAGGGCCGGGCGGTGCTGCTGGTCGACGACCGGACGGTCAGCGGCTGGACCCTCACGGTGGCGGCCGCGCTGCTCCGCGACGCCGGTGCGGCGGCCGTGCACCCGTTCGTGCTCGGCGTCGGCTGAGTGGCGGCCCTTCTCCCTGGTCGTCCGAAAACGGACTCTGCCGTCTCTTTACATGGCAGTCGGCTTTTCAAATGCCGTCGGCACCGAGCTCCTCGGAGGTCCGAGTCCATGGACGCCATGGCGGGATACCGCAAGACAGGAGTACGGCTGGTCGCGCGTGCGCTGGGCTGCGAGTCGCTCTCGCTCGTGACCCAGGACCTCCGCGGCCAGGTCCGGGTGGTCACGTGGGACCGGACCGGCGAGGTGACGCACCTCGGCTGGGTGGCCGACGGCGCGCTGCTGCGCCTGCTCGCCGGCCTCCCGCTGCTGCGCCCCACACGAGACGAGACCGGCGCCATCGTCGTCACCGTCCAGGGCCCGGACCTCGGGCTCGCCGGCTGGCGCCTCGTCAGCGCGGGTGCGTTCGACGACGCCGACCTCGACGCGACCGCACGGCTCGCCGTCGTGCTGGCCGACCCCGCGATGCGGGAGACCGACCGTGCCGCCGAGCGACCGACCGCCCGCCGGGAGGGGACGGCGCCCGGCCCGGGGCGACCCGCGCCGTCCGCCGTCATCACCCTGCTCACCGCGCGCGAGGCCGAGATCCTCAGCCTCGTCGGCGCCGGACTGACCGCCAAGGCGATCGCCCGCCGGTGCGGGATCAGCGAGCGGACCGTGCAGAAGCACCTCGAGCAGGCCTACCGGAAGCTCGACTGCCACGACCGGGTCAGCGCCGTCCTGCTCGCCCGGGACTGCGGCCTGCTGAGCACCGGGCGGCTCGTCACGGTTGCGTGACCGCACCGCCGTCGGACGCACCGCCGGCGGAGGCACCGCCATCGGGCGTACCGCCGTCGGAGGCGCCCTCGAGCCTGTGTGCCTCGGCCCGCACCGCGGCGAGCACCACCGCCCCCACCCGCGCGGCGCCGTCGGGCGCGGCGAGGGTCGGCGCGTGCACCACCACGCGCACCGGCCCGTTCACGGCGCCACCGCGCCCGTGCGCGTGCGGGCGCTGAACTCCAGGACCCGCCCGGTGCCCGGCACGACGAAGTCGTTGAGCTCGGCCGCGATCGGGCCGTCGAGCTGGATCTGGTCCGCGGCCTGCCGCGTGTCGACGTACCGCCCGGCGCCCTGGACGTCGGCGATGCGGCCCGGCGTCCGCACCGGCGGCGCGCCCGGGATCGGCACGCCAGCGGCGTCGACGGGTGCGAGCAGCGTCGGCGCACCCTGCTCGGGCGTGATCACGGACCGCAGGTTGCGCAGGTACCCGGCGTCGATCTCGAACATCTTCAGCCGCGCGCCCGGCCGGGCCTCGAGGATGAACTCCACCGCCCGCTCGAACGAGCCGACGTTGAGGTTGAGCTTGTCGCCGCCGGTGCTGATCCGGGTGCGGCCGGTCGCGTCGATGCGGATGTACTCGCGGCTGCGCGCCGAGACGTCGCCCGTGCCGCCCTCGATGCGGAACACCACCGGGTTGCCGCTGCGCGAGGTGAACATCAGGCGGCTCAGGGCGCGCGCCTGGGCCGGGCCCGGCTGCCGCGCGGGCAGCTGGATCCACACGCCCTGCTGCCGCGTCCCGGTGCCCGCCTCGAGGGCCCCGAGGGCGGCGTCGAGCTCGTCCGCGAGCGCCGCCGGGTCGTCACCGGGCAGGCCGGTCGGCACGTCCCCCAGCATCGGCGGGTCGCCGGTCGGGGTGCTGCCGGCCAGCTCGTCCGCCAGGCGGGTCGCCTCGTTCGCCTCGGTCTCGCGGGCGCGCGCCTCGTCGAGCAGAGCGTCCGAGCGGCGCCGGCGGCCCGCCGCGTCGGCGACGACGGCGTCGTCGAGCAGGTTCTGCGCCTCGCGCCGGAGCTGCAGCGCCCGGCGTCGGGCAGCCTCCGCCTGGACCCGCAGCGCGCCCTCGAGCTGGCGGTCCATGATCTGCGCCGGCGTGCTGCCCGGGCCCGCCGGCCGCGCCACCAGGTCCGCCTCGGCCAGGAGCGCGAGGATGCCGCGCTGCTGGTCCGGCGTGTAGTGCGAGATCCGCCCGAGGAACGCGGCGAGGTCGGCGCTGGTCGAGAAGGTGCCGGTCATGAGGTGGCGCGCCTGCGCGGGCTCGAGCATCCCCAGGACCTCCATGAGCCGGACAGCGGCCTGCGGCTGGTCCGTGAACGTGGCCGCGAGTCGCCTGGCCGCCTCCGCCGACGCCGGCTCGTCGGCCGCGGCGAGGAAGATCTCGAGCCCGCGGACCGCCTGGCGGCTGAACTGCGCGCCGGCCAGCTCGAGCACCCGGCGGGCGGTCACCGATGCCGCCCAGGCCGAGAGCATCTCCGCCACGCGGGCCCGGAACTCGCCCGTCAGGAGGCTCACGGCGACGTCGTTCGCGAAGAGCGCGGCGGACACCCGCATGTTCGCCAGCGCCTCCGTGGCCGCGGCGCCGAACTGCGCGAGCGTGAACCCCTCGGCCTTCAGCTGGTCGACCAGGTCGCGCACGACGGTGCGGGCGTAGAGGCCGCCCGATCCGAGGGCGCGCATCACGGGTGCCACGGTGAACTCGGCGAGCACGCCCATCGCCGCACCGATGGTCATCTCGCGCACGTACGTGCGCCAGCCGGACATCTGCCCGTCGTGGATCGCGACCTCGACGACGTCGCGCGCGAACCGCGTGAGGAGGGCGGACGCGGAGCCGCCGACGACGCCGACCGTCAGCTTCTCCAGGATGATCCCGGTCCACACCCGGCGCACGGTCGCCCCGCCGATCGACCGGCCGAGAGCCGACCCGAGCAGCATGCCTCCGCGGAACCCGAGCGCCCCCAGGTAGCCCTCGACCGCCGCCATCAGGAAGCCCTCGACGCTCAGCCTGGCGTCGAAGAACACCACCCGGATGACGTAGATCAGCTCGCTGATCAGGATCGAGGCGAGCACCATCTTGGCCCCGCCCGCCGCGGACACGAGCGCGGCGACGAGGCCTGCCTCCCAGGCGATCGCGATGACCCCGACGACCGTGATGCCGATGGCGAGCGCCCGGTAGAACTCGGCGGACTTGCCCAGGCGCATGTAGACGATCGCGGCCTCGAACTCGTCGGCGGAGCGGCTGAACGTCTCTCCGACGGTCGTCCACGCGGTGTCGCCCTCGCGGCGCTCGACCCGGGCCAGACGGACGGTCCACATCGGCAGCTCGTGCACCGGCGTCTCGTCGACGCCGACCAGGCGCAGGCTCGTCTGGATGGTCACCGTGCGGAAGTCGTCGTCCCTCAGGTGCGCACGCTCGCAGGCGTTCCCGACCACCTCGCGCAGAAACGCCTCCGACGAGATCTCACGTGGGTCCGCGCCCTGGGCCAGGCGCTCGACAAGCGCCTGCCGCTCCGCCAGGAGCGCCGCGCGGAAGCGCGTCGTGGCCTCCGGCGTGAGCTCCTTCTCCTCGCGCTCCCACACGAACGCCGAGCTCACGCGGCCGAGCACGTCCCGGCCCGGCACCCCGACGGTGAGGCGCTGGTCCTCCTCGCGGTCGATGTCCACGGTGCCCGCGACGCTGCCGGCCCCCGCGCGGTAGGTGTTGCGCCGGACGTCGTTCCAGTGCTGCGTCAGGCGCCCCAGCAGGGCGACGAGCTCCGGCCGGCCGGCGTGCCGCGTCGCCCGCGAGTGCGCGAGCAGGGCGACGAGGGTGTCGCCGGGCCGTCGGCGCTCCACCACGTCGATGACGCGCGCGAGGTCGCCCGCGGGCACGAGCTCGTCGAGCGCGTACTCCCACACCGTGCCGCCCGGCGGCCGGGAGTCGGGCGGCTCGCCGAGGAGGCTGCCGAAGAACGCCCCGAGCTCCGCGCGCCAGCTCAGGTCGCTGCTCTCGCGCGTGAGGATGTCCCGGATCCGCGCGGCGAGTCGCCGTCCCCGCGGCCGCAGCTGCGCCGCCCCGAGCGTCTCGGCGTCCAGGGGCACGTGGACCGCGACCGAGAGCGCCAGCTCCCCGGCGGCGAGGTGCGGCCCGGGAGGCAGCGGGGTCCGGCGGGGCGGCGGCGGGACGGGCGCCAGGCCGGCACCCCAGCGCGTGACGACGTCGACGACGGCGGTCGGCAGACCGGCCATCGTGGGGTACGCGGTGAAGCGGTTGACGACGACGCCCGGCTCGGGCGCGGGCAGCCCCGCCTCGGCCAGGAGCACCCGGCCGGCGTAGTCGGCGGCGACCTCGGCGACCACCCGGCGGGCCCGCAGCGGCATCACGTCGACGCGGGTCGGTCGGGTACCGGCCTCGTCGAGCACGAGCTGCCAGGCGAACCCGTAGCGCGCCTCGAACGCCGCGGCGTCCAGGGTGCGCGTCGCGTCGGCCAGCGGCACGTGCACCGTCGCCGCCGGGCCCGCCTCGAGCAGCGTCGTCGGCGTGATCTCCGGCACCTCCATGCCGGCCCACACCAGGCGTCCCCGGCGCAGCAGGGTGGTGGAACCGCCGTTGCCCGTGACGCGCCGCGCGTTGGCGGGCCGCAGCAGCGGGAGCCGCGCGATCTCGGCCCCGCCCTCGAACCCGGCGAGCTCGGTGACGTCCGCGTCGGACACGGTCATCGCCGACACCATCGTCCGGCCGGCCCGGCCACCGAGCAGCTCCCGCGCCCGGGCGTTCAGCCGCGGCAGGAGGTCCGCGAACGTCGCGGTCTCGTCCACCTCGACCACCCACACGGCGACCCAGCGCTCCTGCTCGGCCTCGTCCTCGTACAGGGCGCGGCCCGGCAGCACGCTGCCGCGGGCCGGCTCGGACTCCGTGCTCATCACCGCCTCGACCCAGTCGGCGAACTCGTCGAACCGCGCCCGCACGTGCACCGCGCGCAGCACCCGCCAGCCCAGGCCGCGGCGCGGCGTGGCGACGGGGACGGGGACCCGGTGACCGTGCAGGTCGTAGGAGGGGATCGCATACCCCTCGGGCAGGTCCCGGTCCTCGTCGTACGCCTCGGCCGGGTCGCCCGTCGAGCGCGCCGGGCCCGGGGCGGGGGCGGGGTCCGGGTGCGCGACGGCGCGTCCCGCCTCCACCAGCCGCTCGCGCACCGCCCGCCCGACGACGTCGCGCAGGGCGGCG
>JAEWYD010000170.1 GCA_023462275.1 Actinomycetes bacterium | reverse complement strand
CACCCGGAGGCCGGCGAACGCCGCCCACCCCACCACCTGCTCGAGCGGCTCGCCGCCCACCCGGCGTGCCAGCAGCCGTTCGAGTGCGGCCGGGTCGCCCGCCGCGTCGAGGAGGATCGCCGCCTCGTCCTCGGCGAAGACGCACCCGGCCGCGCGCAGGCGGGCGACGACGTCGGGCGTCGCGCCGGCTCCGGCGTCCCCTGCCGTCACGCGGCGAGCCAGGCCAGGTCGCCGGCGAGCCGTCCGATGCCGCCGGGCGCCAGCACCCCCTGCAGCGCCCGCGCCGCCGCGGCCCGCCGCCCCCGGTCGCCGCCCTGGTCGAGGACGAGGTCGGCGAGGCCCACCACGTCCTCGAGAGCGCGTGCCCACGCGTGGTAGCGCAGCAGGTCCGGGTCCAGGTCGAGCGGCCCGTAGCCCTCAGCGAACCAGGCCCGCTCCTGCGCGCTCGGCACGGGCGAGGTCAGCACGCCGCCGACGACGAGGATCAGGTCGCGCTCGCGCGGCGCCAGCAGCGCGTCGTCCCAGTCGACGAGCCAGACCTCGTCGGCCCCGAGCAGCACGTTGCCCGGGTGTGGGTCGCCGTGGCACAGCACGGTGGCGGCGGGGGAGTCGGCGAACCGCCCGGCGAGCGCCGCGGCCCCCTGCTCCGCGGCGTCGGCCACCGCCGCGAGGGGCTCCAGCGCGCCGACCAGGGCGCCTGCCATCGCGCTCGTGATGCCGTCGGCCCCCGGCTGCCGGACGACCGTCCAGGGCAGGTCGCGGGCGCGGCGGACCCACACACCGGGGTCGTGGTCCTCGCGGGGCAGGGCGCCGAGCTCGTCGGTGACCGGCTGGGCGTGGACCTGCGCGAGCACGCGGCCGAGGGCGCGCCACTGGTCGGCGGTCATCCGGCCGGGCGTCGCCACCCGGTCCGACACCCAGCTCGCCACCGAGAGCCGGTACCCGCCGCGCACGCTCCAGGCGGCGCCGTCACGGGTGCGCCAGGGTGCGGGGACGCCCCGCACGCCACGGGTGGCGAGCAGCGTGGCGAGCCAGACGCCCGTGGCCCGCCCGGACGTCACGCGGACCGCCAGCTGTGCGCCGTCGGCCGTGCGGGCGCGCCACGTGCTGACGGCCGCGTCCGTGCCGCCACCGGCAGGCTCGCACGCCACGAGGTGGAGACCGAAGTCCTCGCGCACCCACGCGACCAGTTCGCGCGCGGTCGGGACCGGTCGATCGGTCACGGGCGTCCTCCTGGGGTGTCCCGGAGAAGTCTGCCGTGCCGCGGGGTCGACGTGCACCGCCGCCCTCCGCCGCGGACGACGGCGCGGAAGCGCCGGTCCGTGCCAGGTCGAGAAGAAGTCAAGAAATTCTCTCGTAAGCGCCGGGTGCGGGCGTCCCCGCACCCCTACGCTGCCGGAAGGACTCGGACATTCCGGCCACCGCGCCGGTCGGAGAAGGGACCGCACATGACCGCGCTGCACCCCACGATCGCCGACCTCGTCGCCGAGGCACCCACCGAGCACGCCGGCCTGCGTGCCTGGGTCGGGGAGGTGGCCGGGCTGACGCAGCCCGACGCGGTGGTGTGGTGCGACGGGTCGCGCCGGGAGTACGAGCGCCTGTGCGCCCTCCTGGTGGAGCAGGGCACGTTCATCAAGCTCAATCCGATGAAGCGGCCGCGCAGCTACCTCGCCCGCTCCGCGCCCGACGACGTCGCGCGCGTGGAGAGCCGCACGTTCATCTGCTCCGCCGATCCCGACGACGCCGGACCCACCAACAACTGGCGGGACCCCGTCGAGATGCGTGCCGAGCTCGTCGAGGCGTTCCGCGGCAGCATGCGCGGCCGCACCATGTACGTCATCCCGTTCTCGATGGGCCCGGTCGGCTCGCCGCTCGCCCAGTACGGGGTGCAGGTGACGGACTCGGCGTACGTCGTCGTCAACATGCACCTCATGACCCGGGTCGGCACCGCGGTGCTGGAGCAGCTCGGCACGGACGGCCGGTTCGTGCCCGCCCTGCACTCGGTCGGCATGCCGCTGGTGACGGACGACGGCGTCCGGCCCGACGTGCCCTGGCCCTGCAACCCGACGAAGTACATCGTGCAGTTCCCCGAGACCCACGAGATCTGGTCCTATGGCTCCGGCTACGGCGGCAACGCGCTGCTGGGCAAGAAGTGCTTCGCGCTGCGGATCGCGTCGGTGCTCGGCCGCGAGGAGGGCTGGCTCGCCGAGCACATGCTGCTCCTGCGCCTGACGTCGCCCGAGGGCCGCGTCTTCCACGTGGCCGCCGCCTTCCCGTCCGCGTGCGGCAAGACGAACCTCGCGATGGTGCGGCCGACGGTGCCGGGGTGGAAGGCCGAGACGATCGGCGACGACATCGCGTGGATGCGGCCCGTCGACGGCCGGCTGCGGGCGATCAACCCGGAGGCCGGGTTCTTCGGCGTCGCACCGGGCACGAGCGCGACCACCAACCCGACCGCGCTGGCGATGGTGGAGTCCGACACGATCTTCACGAACGTCGCGCTGACCGACGAGGGCGACGTGTGGTGGGAGGGCATGACGCCCGAGCCGCCGGCGCACCTGGTGGACTGGACGGGCCAGGACTGGACGCCCGACGCGGGCCGTCCCGCCGCGCACCCCAACTCCCGCTTCACGGTGGCGGCCGCGCGCTGCCCGATGATCTCCGACGTCTGGGAGGACCCCGCCGGCGTGCCGGTCGACGCGATCTTCTTCGGCGGCCGCCGCGCCACGAACGTGCCGCTCGTCGCGGAGGCGACGTCGTGGCCGCACGGCGTCTTCATGGGCGCGACCATCAGCTCCGAGCAGACCGCGGCCGCCGAGGGGACCGTGGGGGCCCTGCGCCGTGACCCGTTCGCCATGCTGCCCTTCTGCGGCTACCACATGGCCGACCACTGGGCGCATTGGCTGCGCATCGGCGCCGAGCTCGGGGACGGTCCCGACGGCGGCGCCCCGCGCGTGTTCTGCGTGAACTGGTTCCGCAAGGGTGACGACGGCCGGTTCCTCTGGCCCGGGTTCGGGGAGAACTCCCGCGTCCTGGAGTGGGCGCTGCGCCGCGTGGCGGGGGAGGCGGAGGCGGTGCCGACGGCCGTGGGCCTCGTGCCCGCCCCGGGTGCGCTGAACGTCGACGGGCTGGACCTGGCGGAGGCCGACCTCGCCGAGCTGGTGGCGGTGCAGCCCGACGCGTGGCAGCGGGAGGCCGACCTCGCGCAGGAGTGGTTCGCCACGTTCGGCGACCGGCTGCCGCGGGCGCTCGTCGACGAGCTGGCGGGGCTGCGGGCGCGTCTGGGCTGAGGCGCAGCACGACCGCGACGCGAATCTCGGGAGGCCCCCCGGTGGCCGATGACGTCCACCGCGGCCCGTCACGAGTCGAACAAGTGTTCGAGTGCGTGTCCGAATTGTCTTGTTCATTGGTGCGTGGGGCGATAGGATCTTCGCAGGTCAGGGGCCCTTTCCGGGCTGGTTTGCTCGGGCGGAGGTGGCGTCGTGGAGAGTGCCGCGAATCCGCTCGCGGCGGCGCTGCGCGACGCCGTCGACCGGCTCGTCGCAGAGGCCGACGCGGGGTCGGACGGTACGGGTGGCCCCACGGAGGCGACCGAGCTCGTCCTTGCCCTCTGCCGAGAAGCGGGGCGGCTGCAGGTCGTGGCCGCCCGACTGACCACCCGCGCGGACGACGACGGGCTGTGGGCGGGGACTGGCGCCCGCTCGTTCGCGCACTGGCTGGCCGGAGCCGCCGGGATGTCGGTCACCCGGGCCCGAGAGCTCGTGGCGACGGGCCGCGCGCTGCGCGACCACCTGCCCGCCACGGCCGCCGCGGCGCTGGCGGGTGAGGTCAGCGCAGATCAGGCGCGCACGATGGCGACGCTCGCCCCGACGACGCCCGCCCGTCAGGCGGCGCTCGCCGCCCCGGCGGACGAGTGCGGCGAGGAGTTCCTCGTGGAGCACGCGAAGCAGGAGAGCGTCGACGGGTTCCGGCGCCTGGTGCGGCGCTGGGCCGCCGCGGCCGACCCGGGCGCGGACGAGCGCGGCTACCGCGAGGCGGCCGATCGTGAGTTCCTCGCGTTGTCCTCGACGCTCGGCGGGTACCACGTGGCCGGCTTCCTCACGACCGAGCACGGCGCGACGTTCGCGGCCGCGCTCGAGGCGACGATGACGCCACCCGCGCCCGACGACGCCCGCTCCACCCAGCAGCGCCGGGCGCAGGCGGTCGCCGACCTCTCGCGCCTCGTGCTCGAGAACGGACTCGTGGGCACCGGCGCCGCCATGCGGCCGCACCTGAACGTCGTCGTCGACTTCGACACGTTGCGCCGGGCCGTCGATGTCCCTGCATCGGTGGGCGCCACCGCTGCCGACGCCGCCGTCCGTACGTCGGACGAGCTCGCCGTCCGTACGTCGGACGGGCCCGTCCGTGGACCCGTCCGGCTCTCCCCGGTCGCGGACGTGGAGCGCTTCGCCGTCGCGGAGATCCTGGGCGCGGGCCCGATCCCGCAGTCCGTCCTCGCGCGGCTCGCCTGCGACTCGCGGCTCAGCCGGATCGTGTTCGGGCCCGACAGCCAGGTCATCAACGCTGGCCGCGCCGAGCGGACGTTCAGCGGCCCGCGACGCGCGGCCGTCCTGGCCCGCGACGGGACGTGCCGGTATCCAGGCTGTGCCGCCCCGCCGGCCCTCGGCGAGATCCACCACATCGACGAGTGGGTTGCCGGCCACGGCGAGACCGACGCCAACGCAGGGGTCCTGCTGTGCTGGCACCACCACGACCTCGTGCACCGGCTGCACCTCGACATCCGGCGGTCGCCCGCCGGCGGCTGGACGTTCCGCACGCGCCACGGCGCGCCGGTAGCGCGGGCGGCCTGAGCGGTCAGCCCGCGACGAGCGAGACCGTCGCGCGCAGCCCGCCCGCCGGGGCCTCGCCGAGCACGACGTCGCCGCCGTTCTCCCGGGCGATCTCGCGCGCGATCGCCAGCCCCAGCCCGCTGCCGCCCGCCTCGCGCTCGCGCGCCGCCTCCAGGCGCACGAAGCGTTCGAAGACGCGCTCGCGGTCGGCGGCGGGGATGCCGGCCCCGTCGTCGTCGACCGTGACGCGGCCGTCCGCGACGGTGACCGTCACCGCGCTGCGGGCGTGCCGGACGGCGTTGTCGACGAGGTTGCGCACCACGCGCACCAGCGCCGTGCGGTCGCCCCACGCGAGCCCGGTCCCCACCACCTGGGGCGCCACGCTGCCCTGCCGAGCGACCGCCACAGCCTCGGTCGCGAGCTCCGCCAGGTCCAGTCTGCCCCGCGCGGAGGGCGCGGTACCCACGCGGGCGAGGAGCAGGAGGTCGTCGACGAGGCCCTGCATCCGCAGCACCTCGGGCTCCAGGGCGGCAGCCAGCTGGGCGCTCGGGTACGCGTCCGGGTGCGCCCGGGCGACGTCGACGGCGGTGCGCAGGCCCGCGATGGGCGAGCGCAGCTCGTGCGCGGCATCGGCCACGAAGGTCCGCTGGCGCGCCGCGGAGCACTCCAGGCGGTCGAGCATCTCGTTCAGGGTCCGTGCCAGCGCGCCGAGCTCGTCGTTGCCCCGCGGCACGGGCAGCGACCCCGGGCC
>JAEWYD010000169.1 GCA_023462275.1 Actinomycetes bacterium | reverse complement strand
GGCGCAGTCGGCCAGGTCCGCCGCCGCCGCGGAGCGGGGCCGGGCCGCGACGAAGTCCGCCGAGGCGCGCGCGGACCTGCAGACGCCGCTGCCCTTCCGTGAGGTCGTGCGGGTCCCCGCCGGGGGCGCCCTGGTCGAGAGCGTCGCCCCAGTCGGCACCGCCCTCGCGGGCGACGCGGCCGACGTCGCCAAGCTCCGGTCGGGTGCGGCCCAGGTGACGGTGCGCATCGGGGTGGACGAGGCGCCGAGCTACGGCGTGGGTGCGACGGCAACGGTCACGGCCGTCACCGACACCGCCCTGACCGCGTCGGCGGTCGTCGCCGCCGTCGGCGAGTTCCAGGCGCTCGCCACGGACGACGGGCGCCCGCCCGGCTACGACGTGACGCTCGCGCTGGGCGCGGACCAGCCCTTCGCCGACGGCGCCGACGTCGTCGTCACCCCCGCGACCGCGCTCCCGGGCACGACGGGTCTCGCGGTGCCGGTCGTGGCGCTGCGCGAGGACACTCGCGGTCGCTACCTCCTCCTCGCCGCGTCCGCCGCCGACGACGCCCCGGCTCGCCGGCTCGACGTGACCGTCACGACGACGACGGACGGGTACGCGATCGTCGAGGGCGAGGGCATCGAGGTGGGCACCGTCGTGGTGGTCTCGGGACGCCCATGAGCGTCATCACGATTCGCGGCGTGCACAAGACGTACCAGGTGCAGCCGCCCGTGCACGCCCTGCGCGGCGTGGACATGGACGTCGCGGCCGGCGAGCGCGTGGCGATCCTCGGGAGCTCCGGCGCGGGGAAGTCGACGCTCCTGAACGTCCTCGGGCTGCTCGACACCCCGACGTCGGGCTCGTACGAGCTGCTCGGCGAGGACACGCGCTCGCTGACCGGCGGGCGTCGGGACCGCATGCGCGCCCGGGTGCTGGGCTTCGTCTTCCAGGAGCACCACATCCTCGGGCACCGGACGGTCACGGAGAACATCGAGCTCAAGCTGTCGATCAGCGGTGTGCCGCACGCGGAGCGCAGCACGCGGGTGCGCGACGCGCTGGACCGCGTCGGCCTCGCGCACCGCCGCGGCTCGCTCGGCCGGCTGCTGTCGGGCGGCGAGAAGCAGCGCCTCGCGGTGGCGCGGGCGATCGTCACCGGTCCGCGGGTGCTGCTCGCCGACGAGCCCACGGGCAACCTCGACGAGGGGAACGCGGGCAACGTGCTGGACCTGTTCGACGAGCAGGCACGCGCCGGCGTCGCCGTGGTGATCATCACCCACGACCGGCGGATCGCCGGCTGGGCGGACCGCACGGTGCACCTGCAGGACGGCGTGCTGCGGGGGGTGGACCGGTGAGACGCCCCAGCTCCACCCGCGTGCGCGACCTGGTGCGCGACGTCGTCATCGAGACGCACGCCCGGCGGTCCCGCAGCATCCTGATGGTCTGCGCGGTGGCGCTGAGCACGGGGACGCTGCTGACCTCGGTGGGCGTCTCGGCCGTCGCCGCTCGCCAGATCGACGCCGACCTCGCGGCGTCCACGCTCGACCTCATCACGGTGTCGGTGGTGCCGGCGACGGACGCCGCCGCCGCGGGCGGCCGCGGCGACGGCCCGGTGGAGGAGCTCCCGCCGAACGCCGAGGCGCTCGCGTCCGCGCTGGACCTGGTCTCGGCCGCCGGTCGGCGCCTCGACCCCGAGGGCCTCACGACCGTGACGGTCGCCCGCGACGAGCGCGGTCAGGCCGGCGGTGGGGTCGCGAACCTCGTGACCGTGGTCGGCATCGGATCGGGCTACCTCGAGGCCAACCGGACGCAGGCACCCGAGGGCCGGGCGTGGCTGCTCGACCACGAGGACGCCGTCGTCTTCCTCGGGACGGACGCGGCCGAGGCGCTCGACGTGCCGGTCACCGACGACCCGACCGGCCTCGCCGTGTGGATCGACGGCGAGCGCTACGCCGTCGCCGGCTTCCTGCGCGGCGGCTCCGCCGACCTGACCGACGCCGTCGCGGTCCCGTACCGCCGGGCCCTCGCCATGGTCGGCAGCGACGCCGAGACGCGCCTGCTCGTGCGCACCGCCCCGGGCGGCGGCTCGCCGGTGGCGGGCGTCATCCCGGAGGCGCTACGGCCGGACGCGCCCGAGCGCCTCAGCGCCTCCCCCGTCTCGGACGTCTCGACCCTGCGGGAGGGCGTGTCGACGCAGCTGGGCCGGTTCGCGGCGTGGATCGGCGCGTTCCTGCTCGTCCTGGCGGTGCTGCTCATCGCCAACTCGATGGTCGTGTCGGTGATGGCGCGGACCACCGAGATCGGGCTGCGGCGCGCGCTGGGCTCGTCGCGCTCGCAGGTCGCCGCCGTGTTCCTCGCCGAGGGGGGTCTGATCGGCCTCCTCGGCGGTGTCACGGGCAGCGCGCTGTCGGCGAGCGCCGTTGTCGCCGTGGCGGCGGTCAACGGCTGGTCGGTCGACCTGGACCCGCTGCAGATCGGTCTCGGGCCGGTGCTCGGCGTGGCCGTCGGCCTCGCGGCGTCGCTGTACCCGGCGCTGCGCGGCGCGGGCATCGAGCCGGCGATCGCAGTCCGCTCGGACTGACCCGCGCCGCCGGCGGGGCCACGCGTCAGTAGGCAACGGCGTCGCGCGCGAGCGGGCACGTCATGCAGTGGCCGCCGCCGCGCCCGCGCCCCAGCTCGGCGCCGCGAATCTCGATGACCTCCACCCCGGCGTCGCGCAGGTTGCGGTTGGTCGTTGTGTTGCGGTCGTAGGTGACGACGACGCCGGGCTCCACCGCGACCGCGTTGTTCCCGCTGTCCCACTGCTGCCGCTCGGTCTCCTCCGTGTCCCCGCCGGTCCCGACGACGCGCAGGCGCTCGAGCCCGAGGGCGTCGGCGACCACCTCGAGGAACGGCCGCGAGCCGTCGTCGGTCACGTCCAGGCCGCCCGGCCCCGAGCCCGGCCGCAGCGTGAATGCCCGGATCCGGTCGACGATCGCCGGGTAGACGGTGACCAGGTCGGCGTCGGCGAACGTCAGGACCGTGTCCAGGTGCATCGCGGACCGCAGCCGCGGCATCCCGGCCACCACCACGCGGTCCGCGGCGCCCTGCGCGAACAGGGCGGCCGCCAGCTGCGTGATCCCCTGCCGCGACGTCCGCTCGCTCATCCCCACGAGCACGGTCCCCCGCCCGACCGGCATGACGTCGCCGCCCTCGACGGTCGCCTGCCCCCAGTCGTGCTCCGGGTCGCCCCACCAGACGGTGGCGTCGCGGTAGTCGGGGTGGAACCGGTACACCGCCTCCATCAGCAGCGCCTCGTCCCTGCGGACGGCGTAGGACAGCGGGTTGAGCACGACGCCGTCGTACAGCCAGGCGGTCGTGTCCCGGGTGTAGAGGGTGTTGGGCAGCGGCGGAAGGACGTAGGTGCGGGCGGCGGGCGACCACTCGGCGAGCGCGGTGTGGGGGCCGTGCAGCTCGGGCGGCAGGTCGTCCACGGCGAGGCCGCCGATGAGGTGCTCGGCCACCCGGTGCGTCGTCAGCGTCTCCAGGTAGGCCCGCGCCGGCTCGACGAGGGTGAGGCCGGCCGTGTTGGGCGTGACCGTGCGGTCCAGCAGCCAGTCGCGGGCGCCGGGCACCGCCAGGGTCTCGGCGAGCAGGTCGTGCAGCTCGACCACCTCGACCCCCCGCGCGCGGAGCTGGGTGACGAAGTCCCGGTGGTCGGCCTGCGCGGCCTCGACCCACAGGACGTCGTCGAACAGGAGGTCGGCGGAGTTCGTCGGGGTGAGGCGGCGGTGCGCGAGGCCCGGCTCGCACACGAGCACGCGACGCAGTCGACCGACCTCCGAGTGGACGCCGAGGGCGGTGGGCGACCCGGTCGGGCGGGGGGCGGGACGGGCGACGTCGGTGGGCACGGTCCTCCCTCGGGTTGCCCGCGGCTGCGGGCGCGACGGCGATCCGTCGCCACGCTACGCCGCGACGATCACGTCGGCTCGGGGGCCAGATGCCGGCGCCGGCCGCGGCGCACCGGCGGGTAGCATCTGCGCCTCATGGGCCGGATCCTGGAGGCAGTGCTCCCCGCGCGCCTCGGCGTCCCCTTCCGGTGGGTGCTCGGGGCCTCCTGGCTGACCAACCTGGGCGACGGCGTCGTGCAGGCGGCCGGGCCGCTGCTGGTCGCCTCCCTGACGAGCGATGCGCGGCTGGTCGCGCTCGCGGCCACCCTGCAGTGGCTGCCGCCGCTCGTGTTCGGGCTGCTCGCGGGCGCGCTCTCGGACCGGCTCGACCGCCGGCGGATCATCCTGGTGGTCAACGCGATCCGCGCCGTCGTGCTCGCCGTCCTGGCGGCCGCGGTGCTGACCGACGTCGTCACGATCGCGGCGGTGCTCGGAGCGCTCTTCGTGCTCGGCACGGCCGAGGTGTTCGCCGACAACACGTCCTCGACGCTGCTGCCCATGGTGGTGGCGCGGGACGACCTCGCCCTCGCGAACTCCCGCCTGCAGACGGGCTTCATCACCCTCAACCAGCTGGCCGGCCCGCCGCTCGGCGCGGCCCTGTTCACCGCCGGCGCGGCCCTGCCGTTCGTCGGCGAGGCGCTGCTGGTCGCGGCCGGCGCGGTGCTGGTCTCGCGCGTGGTGCTGCCGCCGCACGGCCGGGAGCGCGCCGACACCCACCTGCGCCGCGACATCGCCGAGGGCGCCCGGTGGGTACTGCACCACCCGGCGGTGCGCACGCTGGTCCTGACGATCTTCATCTTCAACATCACCTACGGCGCCGCGTGGTCCGTGCTCGTGCTCTACGCGCGCGACCACCTCGGCCTCGGCAGCGTCGGCTTCGGCCTGCTGACGACGATCAGCGCGGCCGGCGGCCTCGTCGCCACGCTGCTCTACGGGTGGCTGACCAGGCACGTCACGCTCGCGAACCTCATGCGCATCGGGTTGGTCATCGAGACCCTCACGCACGTGGCGCTCGCCTCGACGTCGACGCCGTGGGTCGCGATGGTCATCTTCTTCGTGTTCGGCGCGCACGCGTTCGTCTGGGGCACGACGTCGGTCACCGTGCGCCAGCGGGCCGTCCCGCTGTCCCTGCAGGGCCGGGTCGGGTCGGTGAACATGGTCGGCGTGTTCGGCGGGCTCGTCGTCGGGTCCGGCATCGGCGGCCCGCTCGCGGAGCACTGGGGCGTGACGGCGCCGTTCTGGTTCGCCGCGGCCGGCTCGGCCCTGTTCGTCGTCCTGATCTGGCGCGAGCTGCGCCACATCGCCCACGCGGACGCCTCCCCGATCATCGACGAGACCTGACCCCACCCCCCCCCCCCACCCCCCCCCCCCC
>JAEWYD010000168.1 GCA_023462275.1 Actinomycetes bacterium | reverse complement strand
CCACCGGACCGCGCGCTCGTGCCCGGCCAGAGCCCCGGACACCGCCGCCCCGGCCGCCACCGCGAGCACCGCGTAGGCGAGGTCCACGCTGGCGACGCCGAGCGCCCCCGCGGCCGCCGGCCGCCACCCGCGCGTCATGCCCGTCTGGAGCAGCAGGATCCCGATGGCGCCCAGGGGAACCGCGACGCCCGCCCCCGCGGCGAGGCCGAGGGCGAGACCCGCCGTCCATGTCATGGCGCGAGTGTGCGCCAGCGGGCTCGACGGTGGTGCGGATCGACTGCGCGTTCGTTGGGGAGCTGCGAGAATCGCAGTCATGGACGACGTCGACCGCTCAATCCTCAGTGCGCTGACCGCAGATGCGCGGCTGCCCTACCGCGAGCTGGGACCGCGCGTCGGGCTGTCGCCGAACGCCGCAGCGGCCCGCGTCCGGCGCCTGTGCCGGGACGGCGTGATCGCCCGGTTCACCGTCGAGCTCGGGCCGGCGGCCACGGGGCGCGGCTCGACCGGCACCGCGACCCTGGGCGGCCCAGGCCTGGAGGTGGTCATCGACGCCCGGCTGGCGGACGGCACCACGAGCGAGGAGTTCCTCGCGGCGCGCGGCGCGTTCCCCGAGCTGCTGGACGCCGTCCACCTCACGGGCCCGTACGACCTCCTGCTGCGCGCCGTCGTGCCCGACGCCGCCGCGCTCGACAGGTTCGTCCGCCGGCTGAAGACGCAGGGCGGCGTGGCACAGACGTCCACCCGCCTGGCGCTGCGCACGCCGCGCTGACCACGCACCGGAGCGCCCGGACGCCGCGCCGACGACCAGCTGGGCTGCCCGGGCGGCGTGGTCCACAGGAGTGGGGCCGGCGTCGTCGGGACCGCGGGCCTGGGATACGCTGGTGGCGACCCCTCGTGCGGCGTCATCTCGCTGAACCCCCCCAGGGCCGGAAGGCAGCAAGGGCAGGCGGGCTCTGACGGGTGTGCGGGGGGTCGCTTCATGCCCGGGTGCGGCCGTCCGCCGTCGCGGGCCCGCGTCGTGCGCCCCGACGTCGTGCGCCCGCCACCGTGCGCCCCGCCCTCGCGCGCCGGCAGCCCCAGCGACTCCCCAGCGCCCACCCAGCGCGCGCACAGGTTCGCGGGCCACCGTCTGTGTCGCGGGCCTCCCTCCGGCCCGACCACGTCCCGGCCGAGAGGTCGGGGCCCACCCCGGGAGAGGTGGCACTCCGGAAGATCGGGGGGACGCGCCGGCCGGTAGGGGGCTGGCGCGTCCCTCCGGTCGGAGCCGCCGCCCAGCGCCACCCGCCTGCTCAGCGGCCCCGCTCAGCGCCGCAGCGCCCGCCGCGCCAGCCAGTTGCCGAGCAGCTGCACGCCCTGCACCACCACGACGATGATCGCGACGGCGACGAGCGTCACCTCCCAGTTGAAGCGCTGGTACCCGTGGCGGATCGCGAAGTCACCGAGCCCGCCGCCGCCGATCATCCCGACCATCGCGCTCATGTCGATCACGGCGATGACCAGGAACGTGAACGCCAGGATCAGCGGCCCGAGCGCCTCGGGGATCAGCACCGACCAGATGATCCGCCAGCGCGAGGCACCCATCGCGCGCGCCGCCTCGACCACGCCCGGGTCGAGCGCCACGAGGTTCTGCTCCACGAGCCGCGCGAACGCCACCGAGGCCATGATCGCCATCGGGAAGATGGCCGCGTCCGTGCCGATCGTCTTGCCGATCACCTTGAGCGTCAGCGGCCCGATCGCCGTGACGAAGATGATGAACGGGATCGGCCGGATGAGGTTGATCAGCACGTTGAGCACACCGAACACACCACGGTTGGACAGCAGGCCGCCCCGCCGTGCCGTGTAGAGCCCGATGCCGAGCGCCAGCCCGACGACGCCCGCCACCAGCAGCGCGAGGCTCACCATGTACGCGGTCTCCCCGAGCGCCTTCTGCAGCAGGGGGCCGAGGTATCCCCAGTCGGTGTCGCCCATCAGTGCCTCCAGCGCAGCAGTCGCGCGAACGGGTTGCTCTGGGCGGCGATCGGGTCGACGTCGGCCGCGACGTCCACGGACCCGAGGCGCGCCTCCTCGGCGCCGGTGAGCAGCGTCGTCGGGCGGGCGTCGTCGTCGGCCCAGGTGGTCTCGCGCGGCCCGACGGCGTCGGGGTCGGCGAGCGGGTGCGCGGCCGTGCCGAGGTCCAGCACCGTGGTGGACCGGGCGACGTCGGCGATGAATGCCTCGACGGCGTCGTCCGTGCCCTCCAGCTCGAGGGTCAGGGAGCCGTACGGGCGCTCGGAGATCTCCGTGATGCCGCCGTACACGATCGTGCCATCCACCGGGTGCTCGCGCAGTGCCCGCGTCAGGTCGGTGGCCGAGACGCCGTCCTCCCGCACCGCGACCGTGACGATGCGGCCCGGGTGCCGGTGGCGCAGGCGCTGCAGCGCCGCGGGGCTCGGCCGGTCGCGCAGCGCGGTCCCGACGAACCGCCGCGTCGCCGGGTGCTGCGGGTTCGCGAACACCGAGTACACGTCGCCGTGCTCGACGACCCGCCCGCCGTCCATCACCGCGACGCGGTCGCACAGGTACTTCACGACCTCCATCTCGTGCGTGATCACGACGACGGTGACGCCCAGCTCGCGATTGACGCGGCGCAGCAGGTTCAGCACGTCCTGGGTGGTCTCGGGGTCCAGCGCCGACGTCGCCTCGTCGGCGAGCAGGATGCGTGGCCCCGCCGCGAGCGCCCGCGCGATGCCGACGCGCTGCTTCTGCCCGCCCGAGAGCTGGGCCGGATAGGCCCGCGCCTTGTCCTCGAGCCCGACGAAGCGCAGCAGCTCGGCCACGCGCGCACGCCGTCGGGCGCGGTCCCAGCCCGCCACCGCCAGCGGGTAGCCGACGTTCCCGGCGACGGTGCGGGAGGCCAGCAGGTTGAACTGCTGGAAGATCATGCCGATGCCGAGGCGCACGCGGCGCAGCTCGGACTCCGGCAGGGCCGTGATGTCCCGCCCACCGACGACGACGCTGCCGCTCGACGCCGTCTCCAGCGCGTTGACCAGGCGGACCAGCGTCGACTTGCCGGCGCCGGAGTAGCCGATGACGCCGAAGATCTCGCCGGCCGCGATGTCGAGCGTCACGTCGTCGACGGCGCGGACGTCCCCGTCACGGCCCTCGAAGACCTTGCTGACGCCGCGCAGGCGGACGGCCGGCTCGGCGACGGCCGCCGCTCCGGCGGGTGCCGCGCCCGCGGCGGGTGGTGCTGCGGCGCTCATCGCGCCTCCTTCGTGTGCTCGTGCCCGCTCCGGGATCGAGCCCGGCGCCGAGGCGGCGACCCACCGGGTGTCCGGGGGCCGCCGCCTCGACGTCGGGCGCTCGGGTCAGGCGTTCTTCGCGTCGGCCTCGACGTCGGCGAGGATCTGCTGCAGCTCCTCGGGCGACTGGTTGGCGATGACCGCCGTGCCACCCGAAGCCTTCTGGAGCGCGTCCTGGACCTCAGGGTCCTCGTAGATCTTGATGAGGTCGAGGTAGCGCTGGTTGGTCGCGTCGTCCTTCTTGGCCGCCCAGATGTTGATGTAGGGCTTGGCGGCCTCGGAGTCGGCGTCGTCGGAGTACAGGGCCGAGTCGGGGTCGATGCCGGCGTCCGCGAGGAAGTCGTTGTTGATGATCGACGCCGCGACCGAGTCGAGCGCGAGCGCCGTCTGCTGCGCGTCGACCGGGGTGACCGTCACGCGCGAGGAGTCCGCGACGACGTCGGCCTCCGTCGAGAAGGCCGAGCCGCCGTCCTTCAGGGTGACCAGACCGGCGTCCTGCAGCACGAGGAGCGCCCGCGCGAGGTTGGTCGGGTCGTTCGGGATCGCGATCTCGGAGCCGTCCGGGATCTCGTCGACGGACGTGTACTGCTTGGAGTACAGGCCGAGGGGGTAGATGGCCGTGGCGCCGACCGGCACCAGGTCGTCGCCGGCCTCCACGTTGTACTGCGCCAGGTACAGGATGTGCTGGAACTGGTTGAGGTCGAGCTGGCCCTGGCTCAGCGCCGGGTTGGGCTGCGTGTACTCGGTGAAGTCCACGATCTCGACGTCGAAGCCGGCCTCCTCGGCCTTCTTCTGGAAGATCTTCCAGTGGTCCTCGGACGCGCCGACGACGCCGATGCGGATCGGGTCGTCGCCGCCCGGGGTGCCGCTCGCGTCGCTCGAGGAGTCGTCGCCGCCACCGCCGCAGGCCGACAGGCCCAGGGTCAGCGCCGCCAGGGTGGCGATCAGGCCGGCGGTCCGGGGGCGTCGGGCGCGGAGGCGGGAACGGGTGGTTGCTGCTGCAGTCATGGCTGTGTCCTTGTCTGGTCCTCAGGAGGGGGCAAGGCGCGCTCAGCGACGCGCGGCACCGCGGCGGACGTGAGCACGGGGCTCACGAGATGGACGTGTCCACCAGCGTGCGACAGGAATGGCGGGAGCGCCCGGCAGCTGAGGTGCCGGTTGGCCGTGGTCGGAGCGTCGTCGCTCTCAGATCAGCACGGCGGCCCGCCCGAGCATTCGGCAGCAGCACATCATCGAGCGGCAGGGGGCCGCGTCGACGTGCTGGGCGAAGGCCGGGGTGCGGGACATGGGCGCCATGGTGCGCCCCAGGCAGGCTCCGGCGCAAACCGCGTGCGACGGCGTCGGGCGCGCGCAGCAGCCGAACGTGGGCGAGGTCACCCAAACCCGCCCGCGGGCGCCGGGTGCGTCCCTAGGCTTCGGCCATGCTGATCGCCGAGGACCTGCTCCTGCTGCTGACCGACGACCGGAGCGGCAAGGCGACCGTCGCCGCGCAGCGCCTGGCGTTCGCGCTCGCGGGCGGGGTCCTCGTGGAGCTCCTGCTGCTCGGGCGGCTGACGATCACCCAGGAGGGCTCGCGGGCGCGCGTGGCGCTGACGGGGGCCGCGCCCGTGGGCGACCCGATGCTCGACGGCGCGCTGCAGCGGATCGCCGGCAAGCGCCAGCCGGTCCTCGCCCAGACGGTCGTCACGACGCTCGCGCGCGACCTGCCCGACGCCGTCCGCGCCCGGCTCGTCGCCCGCGGCATCCTTCGGGAGGAGCACGGCCGCGTCCTCGGCGTCTTCCCCACGCACGCCTGGCCCGCGGCCGACTCCACCCACGAGGAGGCGGTGCGGCGGGCGCTGTGGGACGTCATCGTGGTCGGCCGGACGCCGAGCGACCGCGAGGTTTGCCTGGTCGCGCTGCTGCAGGCGGTCGACCAGGTGCCGAAGCAGTTCGCCGTCGAGGGGATGAGCGCGCGGCAGCTGCGGGAGCGGGCCAAGGCGATGTCGGCCGGGAACGTGGGCGGCGACGCCGTCCGGCGGGCGGTGCAGGCCACGGAGGCCGCGGTGGCGGCGAGCATGGCAGCGTCGGCGGCGGTGATGGCGTCGTCGAGCTGAGCGAGTGTCGGCGGCGCCCGCGAGCGCTGCCACCTGACGCCACCGCTGCCGCTCGACGTCGACCCGGCGCTGCCACCTGACGCCACCACTGCCGCTTGCCATCGAGCGCTGCCGGTTGAGCGGCAGCGCTGGCGTCGGCCGACAGCGCTCGCGCCCGAAGGCAGCGATGCGCCGACCCGCCGTCGGGCATCACACCCGCCGACGCGCTTCGCCCTAGGGCGCTACTCCCCAGCGCCCTACTCCCCCGCGCGATCCTGCGCCGCGTACACCCGGGCGCGCGTGACGTAGCGCTCGGAGTTGCCGTGCAGGGCCGCGACCTCGTCGTCGGTCAGCTCGCGCCGCACCTTGCCGGGCACGCCCGCGACGAGCGACCGCGGCGGGATGACCGCGCCTTCGAGCACGACCGCGCCCGCGGCGACGAGCGAGTCCCGGCCGACGACGGCGTCGGTCAGGACCGTCGCGTTCATGCCGATGAGGCAGCCGTCCTCGATGGTGCAGCCGTGCACGACGGCGCCGTGCCCCACGCTGACGTTCGCCCCGACGATCGCGGGCGAGCCCAGCTCGGTGTGCACGACGACGTTGTCCTGCAGGTTCGAGCCCGGGCCCAGGACGATCTCGTCGATGTCGCCGCGCAGCACCGCGCCGAACCAGACGGACGCGCCGGCGTCGACCTTGACCTTGCCGATGAGAGCGGCGGACTCCGCGATCCACGCGGTCTCGTGGACCTCGGGCGTACGGCCGTCGAAGGGGAGGCTGATCACCGGCACAGGCTACGTGGATCGTGCGCCGACGTTCCTGGGACGGGCCCTGGGACCGGGCATCATGTCCGGCATGTCCCAGCGCGCGCGCACCGCCGCCCACCCCGCGACGGCGGAGGTCCCGTGAGGAACGTCCCGACGTCGGTCGCGGTCATCCTCGCGATCACGGCCCTGCTGACGAGCGCGTTCGCCGTCGCGGCCGTCCTGCTGCACCGCGCCGAGAAGCGACGCCAGCGCATCCAGCTGCCCGCGCGGCTCGTCTCGCGGCAGTGGGTGGGGCCGGGCGACATGCTGACCATCGAGTTCCCCGGGCCGGACGGCTCCCCGCGCCGCACCACCCTGTTCTCGGCCACGCGCACCGGGCTCGGTGCCACGCCCACGTTCCAGGGCTGGGTGTGGGTGAACCGCGCCGACCCGAGCGACGTCGTCGTGCGGCCCAACGCGCGGGCGTTCTGGCCGGTGATGCTCGGGTCGTTCGCCGGGTTCGTGCTGCTCGGGGGCACGATCGCGGCCCTGGTGATCGGCATCGGGTCGGCCTACAGCTGAGAGTGGGCGCCCGACGTCGGTGCGTGGTCGCTTCGGCTGATGAGCCCCGCTCCCGACCGGTTCGGCCAGGGGCGGCGGGTCCGGTATCCTCGTGCGGCCGGGAGGATTCGCCTAGTGGCCTATGGCGCACGCTTGGAAAGCGTGTTGGGTTAACAGCCCTCGGGGGTTCGAATCCCCCATCCTCCGCACTCGGAAGCACAGCGAAGGGCCCGCGACCTGCGGTGACGTGGGTGGCGGGCCCTTCGTCGTCGGGCGTGCCAGGCTGGGCCGGCACCTGCGGTGACCCGATCGAGCGAGACGAGGTTCGCGATGGCCGAGACCCAGCCCGGCTGGTATGACGACGGATCCGGCACCATGCGCTGGTTCGACGGTCAGCGCTGGACCGACACCGTGCAGCCGCCGCCGTCGACGCCCGGCGGCGTGGGCGGGATGATCGCGCGGATCGAGGCCGACGCGACGTCGGGCGGCCGGCCGCGCCCTGCCCCGACGGGCGCCAGCTACGTCGTCCTGCAGGTGATCCTCAAGGAGAAGCTGTGGGGCACGGGGTCCGGGAACCTCACGGAGCTGGAGAGGGTGATCAACGCCCAGGCGGCACTCGGGTACCGGCTGCACACCATCACGACGGCGGCGTCGGGCAGCAAGGGCCTCGCCGGCGGCGACCGCATCCAGGCGACGATGGTGTTCGAGCGGCTCGCATAGGGCCCGACGCCGGGCGCGCCGGACGCCGCCCGACGCGAGCCGCGCTCACGACAGCGACTCGGCCCACGCCTCCAGCTCGGCCCGGTGGGCGTCGACGTACTCCTGCTGGAGCCGGTTGCGGGCCTCGCCCCAGACGGCGTCGTAGTCCGCGGCGGCGCGGCAGTCCCAGTCGGCGGTCGCCACGGCGGCCTCGCGAGCGGCGAGCTCGCCCTGGCCTGCGAGCTCGCCCTCGGCAGCGACCGCGCCGCCCTCCGGGTCGCTGCCGACCGTCCCGTTGAACGCCGTCCACGCATCCCACGCCCGCTGCTCGGCCTCGGCCGGCGTCAGGTAGCCGGGGTGGCCGGCGTCGGCCATGCACTCCGACCACTGCGCCGCCGCCTCCAGCACGGTCGGCTCCGCCGGCGCGGCCTCGGCGTCGATGCGCGCGATCTCGTCCTCGAGGGCCGCGCGCACCGGGTCCGTCTCGCGGTCGCCCCAGACCTCGTCGCGCGCGGCACGGAAGCACCCACCCAGGTCGGCCTCGGCCTCGCCTTCCCCTTCGCCGCCACCGTCCCCCCCGCCCTCGGCACCCGCATCGGCCTCGGCCCCCCACAGGGCCCGCTCGTAGGCCGCGCGCCCCTCGGGCGTCATCGCCGCGGTGATCTCGTCGTTCGGGTTCGGCCCGGGGGTGCTCTGGACGTACATGCCCTCCGGCATGGCGGCGAACCCGTACCCGAACTGCTCGGCGAACTCCCGGGTGCCCGGCGACGGGTCGATCTCCGCCGCGTCGAAGGAGTGGTGGGCCCCCGGGTCCGGGACGTACTCGAAGCCCTGGTCGGACATGCAGCGCGCGACGATCTCCTCCATGCGCAGGGCGGCCTGCGCGGCGTCCGCGGTCGAGAAGCCGAGCGCGGCGTCGAGGTACGCCTCGGCCGGCCCGGGCTCCGGGCCGACGACGACCGGCGGCTCCTGCCCGCTGCACCCCGTCGCCAACGCGACGAGCACGATCCCCACCGCCACAGCAGCCCGACGTGCCACCCAGCCTCCTCGGTGCCTCCCCCGACCCCGACGTCGAGATCGTCGCCGACATCGTCGGCTGCCCGCCATCCTCCCCGAGGACGCGCCGCCGCCGCAGGCGCATCCGACGACGGCGTCCTCCCGCACACGCCCCGCCCGGTGCAGCAGAGTGGGGCCGTGGCCCCGACACCGCGCATGGACCCGGTCGCCGGGCACATCCCGGGGGCCGTGAGCTGCGCGACGACGTCGCTGCAGAGCGCGGACGGGCGGTACCTGCCGCCGGACCAGCTGCGCCAGGCCCTGCTCGGCGTCGGCCCCGACGAACCCGCACTCCCCGGCGCGGACGAGCTCGCCGTCACCGCGTACTGCGGCTCTGGTGTGACGGCGAGCCAGCTCGTCCTCGCCGGGCACGACGCCGGGCTGTCGGTCGCGCTCTACCCCGGCTCCTGGTCGCACTGGGTGCGCGACCCGGAGCGCCCGGTCGCCGTCGGCCCTAGCGGTTCTTGAACGGTGCGCCGACCGTCGCGCCCCAGCGCACGGCCCGCACCGACTCACCTGCCACGAGGCCACCCGTCGCCGCGTCGACCATGAAGCCCTCGGCGGGCGCGGCCACGCGCATGCCGATCTGGCTCAGACGCTTCTCGAGCGTGCGCGAGGCGGTGTCGCCCAGCAGCGGCTTCTTGACGCGCGTGTCGAAGGCGGCCGCGGAGCAGCCGAGCGGCACGCGGACCTCGTCGAGCCACTTCATCAGGGCCTTCTGCCCGTTGCCGCCGCCCGTGCCGACGATCAGCAGGTTGAGGTCGTTGGGGATCGCGGCAGGAGCGCCGGTCACGTCCGTTCGTTGGACCTGCCCGACCTCCTCCATGCCCTTGCTGACCATCGCGGCGATCATCTTGGTGTTCACCGATTCGGATTCGAATACGACCAGAGCCTTCATCCCGAGACATCCTTGTCCGAGGCCCCCCAGGGGGCGGTTGAGCCATTCGCCGTCAGCGCGTCCCCCCGCACGCACCGCTCCGATCGGCCGACGCGGCCGGTTTTAAAGGGTTCGACCGCACGACTTCGGCCCGGTCACCGAGGCGTGACCAGGCACGGCGTCGCCGCCGCCGGACGCGCCCCGGTCACGCGCCGAACCTCACCCACCGACCCTCGGAGACGACGACCTCGGCAGCCCCGTCGACGACGATCGCCGTCTGCTCGTCGATGGCGTACGCGGGGCCGCCGATGCCCGCGGCCCACCGCTGCGCGTGCTCCAGCGTGTTGGCCGGGAACGCGTCCAGGTGCGGGAAGACCGAGAAGCCGATGACGCCGAGCGTCCGGTCGTCCGGCGCCCCCGGCCACTCGACGAAGAGCTCTCCGATCCGCGGCGTCAGCACCATGCTGCCGGCGCTCACGCCCACCCAGACCAGGTCCGTCAGGGAGGGCAGGAGGGCACCGAGGCCCGACTCCCGCACCCAGTGGCACAGGTAGGTGGCGTCGCCGCCGTCGACGAGCAGCACGTCGGCCGCCCGCACCCACTCGACCCAGCGGTCCGCCCCGATGGTCGGCAGCGCGGTCAGCTCGAGCACGCCCAGCGACGCCCAGCCGAGGCCCGTCAGGTGCTCGAACCGGGGCTCGGCGGCGACCAGGCCGCGCACCGACGTCGGGCCGCACATCGGGTGGCCCCACTGCGCCGTCGGGACGCAGAGCGCGTTCGCCTGGGCGACCGGCTTGCCTAGCAGCCGCACCAGCGCCGCCTCGATGGTCGGGTTGGTCACGCCGCCGGAGGTGAGCAGGAGCTTCACGGGTGTCTCCCGGGTCGTCGGGTCGGGCCGTCACGTCGTCATGCGGGCAGACCGGCGCCGGCGGCACAACTCATCGCGGCAGCGGCAGCTCAGCCCGTGGAGGCGCGGCGGTAGCCCGACGGCGTGATGCCCAGGACCGCGCGGAAGTCGCGCGTGAGGTGGGCGTGGTCGGCGTAGCCGAGGTCGGCGGCGACGTCGGCGAGCCCGACGCCGGCCTCGGTCCGCAGGCGCTCGGCGGCTTCCTGGAGCCGGCGACGGCGGATCATCGCCACCGGGGTGATCCCGACGTACCGCCGGGCCAGACGCTGGACCGTCCGCACCGACACCCCGAGCGCCGCCGCGGCGTCCTCGACCCGCAGCAGGGTCGGGTCCGAGCCGACGAGCTCGACGAGGGCGTCCGCGAGCCTGGCCTCCTCGTCGGCCGGCGGGACGTGCGCGAGGAGCCAGTCCGTGAATGCGCCGACGGCGCGGGCGTGGCGGTCCGTGGCCGACGGCGGGGCGGCCGACGTCGGGGCGTCCGGTGCCATCGCGGCGCTCACCGCGGCGGCCAGCTCGGGCG
>JAEWYD010000167.1 GCA_023462275.1 Actinomycetes bacterium | reverse complement strand
CGGGCGGTGGAAGCGGTGCAGGAACGGACTCTTCGTCGTTGACTGACGTCCTCGTCCGGCCTGCCCGTGCGGGCCGGACCTCCCGCACCCGTCGGGTGCTGCGGATCGCCGCGCTCGCGGGCGCGCTGACCGCCGGCGGGCTGCTGCTCGCCGCGCCGGCCGGTGCCGCCCCGGCGCCTGTCGCGGTCGACGTCGTCGCCGTGCGCGCAGACGTGCCCGCCGCCGTCGAGCCGACGCCCCCGACCCCGCCGACCGCGCCCGCGCAGCCGACGGACGAGGGGTCGGTGACCATCGACATCAACGGCCAGAACGGCCAGCCGAGCACGTCGGTCGTGGTGCTCATCGCGATCACGCTGCTGAGCGTCGCGCCGTCGCTGCTGCTGATGATGACGAGCTTCACGAAGATCTTCGTGGTCCTCGCCCTCACCCGGAACGCGCTGGGCCTGACCGGCGTCCCGCCGAACCAGGTGCTCGCGGGGCTGTCGCTCTTCCTCAGCCTCTTCATCATGGGCCCGGTGCTCGGCGACGTGAACGACGCCGGCGTCCAGCCCTACCTCGACGGCGACCTGACGTTCTCGCAGGCCGTCGACGCCGGCTCGGAGCCGCTGCGCGAGTTCATGCTCCACCAGACGCGCGAGGAGGACCTCGCCCTCGTCACGCGGGCCGCCGACCGGCCGAACCCGGAGTCGCCGGAGACCGTCGAGATGACAACGCTCATCCCGGCGTTCATGCTCAGCGAGCTGCGCAGCGCGTTCATCATCGGCTTCGTCATCTTCGTGCCGTTCCTGGTCATCGACCTGGTGGTGTCCTCGTCGCTGATGTCGATGGGCATGATGATGCTGCCGCCGGTGATGGTCTCCCTGCCCTTCAAGCTCCTGCTGTTCGTGCTCGTCGACGGCTGGGGTCTCATCGTCACGGCCCTCGTGGGGAGCTATCGATGAACGCCAACGAGGTCCTCGACATCGGCTACGACGCGCTGATCCTGGCCGCCAAGCTCTCGGCCCCGATCCTCGTGACCGCGCTCGTCATCGGCTTCGGCGTGTCCCTGGTGCAGTCGATCACGCAGATCCAGGAGGTCACGCTCAGCTTCGTGCCCAAGGCCATCGGCGTCGCCGTGGCGCTGCTGATCGCCGGGCACTGGATGATCTCCGAGCTGATCGCGTTCACCCACGACCTGTTCGGGCGCATCCCGACGCTCCTCGGCGGCTGACGTGATCACCTTCCCGCTCGCCGGCGTCGAGGTGGCCCTGCTCGCAGGCGTCCGCATCGCCGCCTTCCTGCTCGTCGCGCCGCCGTTCGCGCACCGGGGCATCCCGGGGACGGTCAAGGCGATGCTGGCGGGCTGGCTCGGGCTGCTGGCGCTGCCCCGCGCCGCGGAGGCGGGCGGGGAGCGCGCGGGCACGGCGCTGACGTCGGGGACGTGGCCGTTCGTCGCGGAGGTGGGGTTGCAGGCTCTCGTCGGGGCGGCCCTCGGGTTCCTCGTCTACCTGGTGTTCTCGGCGGTGCAGTCGGCCGGCAACGTCATCGACCTCTTCGGCGGCTTCCAGCTGGCGCAGGCGTTCGACCCGATGAGCATGAACAACGGCGCGCAGTTCTCGCGGCTGTACCAGATGACCGCGACCGTGCTGCTGTTCACCTCGGGCGGCTACCAGCTCGTCGTCGGCGGGCTGCTGCGAACCTTCGACGCCCTGCCGCTGGGAAGCGCCCTGGACCTGGGCGCGCTCGGCGAGTCCGCGACCCGGGGGCTGACCGGCATGTTCCTCGCCTCCCTGCAGATCGCCGGGCCGCTCATCGCGGTGCTCTTCCTGGCCGACGTCGGCCTGGGCCTGCTCACGCGCGTCGCCCCCGCGCTCAACGCGTTCGCGCTCGGCTTCCCGCTGAAGATCCTGCTGACGATCGCCCTCGGCGTGACCGCGTACATCGCGCTGCCGCAGGTCGTGGACTCCCTCAGCGGGCAGGCCCTCGAGCACATGCTGGGGGTGACGCGATGAGCGACGGCCAGGACCGCACCGAGAAGGCCACCCCGAAGCGGATGAAGGAGCTGCGGCGCAAGGGCTCGCTGCAGCGCTCCCAGGACGTCTCGGCGTGGCTGGGCGTCGGCGCCGGCGCCCTCATGCTCCCGGCGGTGCTGAGCAACGCCACGACCGCCGCGCGCCACCAGGTCGCCGCCATCCAGGCGACCATCGCCGCGCCCGACGCCGAAGCCACGCCAACCCTCCTGGGCGACGCCCTGTGGTCCGTGGTGACCACGCTCGGCCCGCTGCTCGGCGTCGTCGTCGTCACCGCGGTGCTCGCCGCGGTGGGCCAGGGCGGCCTGCACGTGTCGATGCACCGGCTCAAGCCGACGTTCAAGCAGTTCAACCTGGCGAGCGGGGTCAAGCGCCTGTTCGGCGCCCAAGCCGCGTGGCAGGGCATCAAGGCGGCGCTCAAGGCCTTCGTCATCGGCGTCGTGCTGTGGAGCGTGGTGCAGGGCATGGTGCCGCTGCTGCTCGGCTCCGGGAACCACTCGCTGCAGCAGGTGCTCGACGTCGCCGCCGGCGGCACGACGACGCTGGTGCGCATGGCGGTCATCGCCGGCCTGGTCCTCGCGGCCGCTGACGTCGTCGTCGTCGTGCGGCGTAACCGCAAGCAGAGCCGGATGACCAAGCGCGAGGTCCTCGAGGAGTACAAGCAGAGCGAGGGCGACCCGCAGGTCAAGAGCCAGATCCGGTCCCGCCAGCTCGCCATGAGCCGCAACCGCATGATCGCCGACGTCGCGAACGCCGACGTCGTCCTCGTCAACCCCACGCACGTCGCCGTCGCCCTGCGCTACGAGCCCGGGACGGGCGCGCCGCGGGTCATCGCGAAGGGCGCCGGCCACGTCGCCGCCCGCATCCGCGAGGCAGCCGCGAAGGCGCGCGTGCCCATGGTCGAGGACATCCCGCTGGCTCGCGCGCTGCACGCTGCGTGCGACCTCGGGCACGAGATCCCGCAGCACCTCTACGTGGCCGTGGCCCAGGTGCTCGCGTTCGTCATGGCCCTGCGCCGCCGCGGCGCGTCGGCCGGCATCCACCGGGCCCCCGGCGGCCCGACCCGTCTGGAGGAGGCCGCATGAACGGCACCCGGATGACCCAGCTCGCCGTCCCGGTGGGCGTGGTCGGCATCGTCCTGCTGCTGGTGGTGCCCCTGCCCGCGCAGATGCTCGACGTGCTGATCGTCACCAACATCACGCTCTCGCTCGTGGTGCTGCTGACGAGCATGTACGTCAAGCGGCCGCTGGACTTCTCCGTCTTCCCGTCGCTGCTGCTGGTGCTGACCCTGTTCCGCCTGGGCCTCAACGTGGCGTCCACCCGCCTCGTGCTGGGCAAGGGCTACGCCGGCGACGTCATCAACGCGTTCGGCCACTTCGTGGTCAGCGGGTCCCTCGTCATCGGCCTCGTCGTGTTCCTCATCCTCGTGGTCATCCAGTTCGCGGTGATCACGAACGGTGCCGGTCGCGTCGCTGAGGTCGGCGCGCGGTTCACCCTCGACGCGATGCCGGGCAAGCAGATGGCCATCGACGCCGACCTCAACGCCGGCATCATCGACGAGGACGAGGCACGCCGTCGGCGGCAGGAGGTCGGCGCCGAGGCCGACTTCTACGGCGCCATGGACGGTGGCTCGAAGTTCGTCAAGGGCGACGCGATCGCCGGCATCGTCATCACGGTCATCAACCTGGTCGGCGGCTTCGCCGTCGGCATGCTGCAGATGGGCATGAGCGCCGGCGAGGCGATCGAGAAGTTCAGCCTCCTGACCATCGGCGACGGCCTGGTCACCCAGATCCCCGCGCTGCTCATGTCCGTCTCGACGGGCCTCATCGTCACGCGCGCGGCGAGCGACTCCGACATGGGCACGACGGCGTCCACCCAGCTGACGCAGAGCAAGACGGCCCTGCAGATCGCGGGCGCCGCCGCCATCGGGCTTGCCGTGGTCCCGGGCATGCCGAAGGTGCCGTTCGTGCTGGTCGGCGCCACGCTGCTCATCGCGGCGCAACGGGTGCGGGTGACGCCGGAGGGCAGCGACGTCGTCGTGCCGGAGGCGGCCGTGGCGGCGCAGCCCGCGGACACGCCCGAGGCGCTCATCGAGCAGATGCGCGTGCACGCGCTGGAGATCCTGCTGGCGCCCGACCTGGTGGACCTCGTCGGCAGCGGCACCGAGAACGACCTGCTCTCCCGGGTGCGCGGCCTGCGCCGCAAGATCGCGATGGAGCTGGGCGTCGTGGTGCCGCCCGTGCGCACGCGCGACTCGGTCGAGCTGCCGCGCTCCACCTACGTGGTGCGGATCGCGGGCGTCGAGGTGGGCCGCGGCGAGGCGCCGTCGGGCCGGCTGCTCGCGCTCGGCGACAACCTCGAGGGCATCGTCGGCACCGCCGTCGTCGAGCCGGTGTTCGGGCTGCCCGGCAAGTGGATCCCCGCCGAGCTGCGGCACGCGGCCGAGATGGTGGGCGCGACGGTGGTCGACCGGGTCTCGGTGCTCATCACGCACCTCGGGGCGATCATCGAGGGGAACGCGCCGCGGCTGCTCTCCCGGGAGGACGTCCGGGTGCTCACCGAGGGCGTCAAGCAGGTCAACCCGTCGGTGGTCGAGGAGCTCATCCCGAACCTGCTCGGGCTCGGCGAGGTGCAGCGCGTGCTCCAGGGGCTGCTCGCGGAGCAGGTGCCGATCCGGGACCTCGCCCGCATCTACGAGGGCCTCACGCTGCGCGCGAAGGTCAGCACCGACGTCGAGGGTCTCGTCGAGGCCGCCCGTGCCGCGCTCGGCCCGGCCCTCGCCGCGCCGCACGCGCACGACGGCGTCCTCACGGTCGTCACGCTCGACCCCTCGCTCGAGCACACGCTGCTCGACGCCGTCCGACCCGCCGAGGGCGGCGCCCAGCTGCTGCTGGACCCGGCGCGGGCCGACCGCCTGCTCGGGGCGCTGCGCCGCGCCGTCGCGCAGGCCGAGTCCGGCGGTCACGAGGTCGTGCTGGTGTGTGCTCCCGCTCTGCGGGCGGCCCTGCGCCGTACGGTGTCCCTGGCGCTGCCCGCCCTGGCGGTGCTCTCCTACTCGGAGGTGACGGGAGCCGGCCTGCAGATCGAGACCGCGGGGGTGATCGAGGATGCCCAGGCGCTTGCTGCTGGACGGTGAGGACCTGCCCGCGCTGATGCTGCGGGTCAAGGCCGAGTACGGGCCCCGGGCCCGCATCGTCAAGGCGGAGCGCGTGCGCAACGGCGGGTTCGCCGGGTTCTTCGCCCGCGAGCGGTACGAGCTGGTGGTCGAGGTGCCGGACCCGCCGTCCGCGCGCGACCGGATCCGGGCGGCCCGGGCGCGGGACGCCGCCAGCATCCAGGACCTCCTCGAGGCCGCGGACGCTGCGGACGAGAGCCCCGACGGCGAGCCGGGGCTCGGGGTCGACGCGGAGCCCGAGCCGCAGGTCTCCACGAGCGGTGACACGTTCGCCCAGGTGCTGGCGTCGATGCGGGAGATGGTCGGCGAGCCGGAGGAGCCGGCGGCCGCGGTGGTCGCGGCGCCGGCCGGCGAGGCGGCGCCCGAGCGCCCCGCGGACGCGCCGCCCCTGATGACGTGGCCGCGGGTGCCCGCGCCGGCACGGGAGGTGCCGGCCGAGGAGTCCGCGGAGCCGGCCGAGCAGACCGTGCCGGCCGATGACGCCGTGCCGGCCGAGCAGACCGTGCCGGCCGAGCAGACCGTGCCGGCCGAGGGGACGGTGCCCGAGCCGGGCGTCGTGCCGCCCGTCGCGGAGCCGGCGTCGACCGCGCCTGCCGGCCCCGCCGCCCCGGCCCCGGAGGGCACGCCCGTCGCGCGGCTGCTCGAGCTCGGGGTCCCGGTCCGGCTGCTCGAGGGCTTCGGGTCGCTGACCGAGCCGGTGCCGCTACCGGTGCTGGTCCGGCGCTTCGAGCGGCCCCCGGCGGCGCTGCTGAGCCCGGGTGCGCTCCTGGTCGTGGTCGGCCCCGGCGAGGACGCGCTGCGCACGGCGGCCCAGCTGGCGCAGCGCGCGCGGCTCGACCCGCACGACGTGCTGCTCGCCGGTGAGATCGACTCGGTCGCCGGGCACGGGCGGCGCCTGCTCACGGTGTCGGCCGCCGCGCGCGTGCGCTCGCGGCTGCGGGAGGACGCCCCCACGAT
>JAEWYD010000166.1 GCA_023462275.1 Actinomycetes bacterium | reverse complement strand
GTCGACGTCGACGTGACCGTCCGCTTCGCGCGCCCGGTCGGCGGCGCGCCGCTCCGACTCCAGCTGGTAGGCCGTCGCCAGGTCGGCGTACCCGGGGTCCCGCGTCATGAGCTCGGCGTGCGTCCCGCGGTCGACCACACGGCCGCCCGCCAGGTGCACGACCTCGTCGGCCAGCAGGACCGAGGACATGCGGTAGGCCACGAGCACGACCGTCGGTCGCCACGCCCCCCGCTCGCGCAGGCCCGCGAGGATCTGCTGCTCCACCCGTGGGTCGACCGCGGAGGTCGCGTCGTCGAGCACGAGGAGCCGTGGGCGCCGCACCAGGGCGCGCGCGATGGCGATGCGCTGCCGCTGGCCCCCGGAGAGGTTGGCCCCGCGTTCGCCCAGCGGGGCGTCCAGCCCACCCGGCAGGGCGCGCACCACGTGGTCGACCCGGGCGAGGCGCAGGGCCGCCCAGACCGCGTCATCGTCCGGGGCGCCCGGGTCGTCCGCGTCGGCCAGCGTGACGTTGGCGCGCACGGTGTCCTCGAAGACGAACGTCTGCTGCGCGACGTAGGCCACCTGAGCCGCCAGGTCCGGGGCCGCGACCTCGCGCAGGTCGATCCTGTCGACCTCGACGCGGCCGAGGTCCGGGTCACGCAGGCGCGACAGCAGGCTGACCAGCGTGCTCTTGCCCGACCCGGTCGGCCCCACCAGGGCCACCGTGCGCCCGGGCGTCAGCTCGAGGTCGACGTCGCTCAGCAGGTCCTGCCCGCCGTCCGCGGTCGCGACGCGCACGCCGACGCCGCGGAGCCGCACCCCCAGACCGGCCTCCCCCGGGGGCAGGGGTCGCGTGCCGACCGGCTCCTCCGCGCGGGCGTCGAGGACCCGCGCGATGCGGTCGTAGCCCACGAGCGCGCGCGGGAGCTCCCCCAGCACCCAGCCGAACGCCCGCACGGGGACCGCCATCACCGTGAGGAGGTAGCCCGCGAAGACGATGTCACCCGCCTGCACGGCGCCGTCCGCCATCCGTCGGGCCCCGACGACGAGCACGGCGAGCGTCCCGATGCTGGGCAGCAGCTCGATGACGGGGTCGAACACCGCCCGGATCGTGCCGACGCGGACGTTCGCGGCGCGCAGCTCGTCCGCCTCCGCGGCGAAGCGCGCCTCCTCGCGGTCGGCGGTCCCGAGCGACTTGACGAGCAGGGAGGCTTCGAAGCTCTCGTGGGCGACGTCGGAGACCCGGGCGCGCATGTGCTGGGCGTACGTCGCGGCCGGGCTCATGGAGCGCTGGAAGACGAGGTTCGCGAGCGTGGCGAGCGGGAGCACCACGAGGGCCGTGACCGCGATCCACACGTCGATGGCGAGGAGCGCCACCGCCGCGACGACGATCATCACGACGACACCCAGCGCGAACGGCAGCGGGTTGAACACGCCCGTCGCGGCCTCGACGTCGGAGCTCGCGTTGGCCAGGAGCTGCCCCGTGGGATGCGCCCGGTGCCACGACATCGGCAGGCGCAGGTACTGGCGCGTGACGCCCCGGCGGTGGTCGGCGCCCACGTCCGAGTACCCCATGCCGGCGAAGATGCGCCGGCCGGCGACCCCGACCGCGAGCGCCAGCGCGACGGCCGCGAGCACGAGGCCCGCCGTGCCAACGTCGCCGCGCGCATCGGCGTCCCCGGCCAAGGCCGGGACGACCACCCGGTCCGTCACGAGGCCCAGCACCCGGCTCACGCCGACGGTCGCGGCGCCGAAGAGTGCCGAGAGACCGACCGCCAGGACGTACGTACCCGGGTGCGCGGCCATGCCCCGCCAGAGCAGCTGGACCGACCGCCGCGCGACCCCGCCGCTCAGCGCCGCGGCGCGGGGAGTCGGGGGCACGCTCGACGTCCTTTCGGTTCAGGGGAAGGCGGACAGTCTCTCACGCACGTGTGACACCGCCGGGCGCCGGACGTCAGCGCACCTCGACGCCGGCGGCCCTCAGGTGCTCCTTGACCTGCCCGATCGTCAGCGTGCCGAAGTGGAAGACGCTCGCCGCCAGCACGGCGTCCGCGCCCGCCCGGACCGCCGCCAGGAAGTGCTCGGGCGTCCCCGCTCCGCCGCTGGCGATCAGCGGCACGGCGACCGCCGCGCGCACCGCGGTGAGCATCTCCAGGTCGAAGCCGTCGGTCGTGCCGTCGGCGTCCATCGAGTTGAGCAGGACCTCGCCAGCGCCGAGCTCGACCGCCTGCCGCGCCCACGCGACGGCGTCCAGACCCGTGCCACGGCGCCCGCCGTGCGTGGTCACCTCGTACCCCGATGCGGTCGGCGGCCCGTCGACGACGCGGCGCGCGTCGACGGAGAGGACGAGGACCTGGCTCCCGAACCGCTCGGCGATCTCCGCCACCAGCTCCGGTCGGGCGATGGCCGCGGTGTTCACGCCCACCTTGTCGGCTCCCGCGCGCAGCAACCGGTCCACGTCCTCGACCGCGCGCACGCCGCCCCCGACGGTCAGCGGGACGAAGACCTCTTGGGCGGTGCGGTGCACGACGTCGTACGTCGTCGACCGGTCGGTGGCCGACGCGGACACGTCGAGGAAGGTGATCTCGTCGGCGCCCTCGGCGTCGTACCTGCGGGCGAGCTCCACCGGGTCACCCGCGTCGCGCAGGCCCTCGAAGTGCACGCCCTTGACGACGCGGCCCGCGTCGACGTCAAGGCAGGGGATCACGCGAATGGCGGTCATGAGGCGTCTCCAGGGCCACCCACGGCGGACAGGATGTCGACCACGTAGACGAGCGTCTCGTTGGCCAGCACGTTCGGGCTGCCGGCGTACCCCATCGCGGGCGGCACCACGAGCAGCACCTGGCTGCCCACGGTCTGCTCGACGAGTCCGGCATCCCACCCCTCCAGGACGGACTGCACCCCGATGGGGAACGACACCGGCAGCTGGCCGTCGTCCCAGCTCGACTCGAAGACCTTGCCGTCGGACCACGTGACCCCGACGTACTGCACGGTGATGACCTGCCCGGCCGTGACCTGGGGGCCCGTACCGCGGACGAGGGGCTGCACCACGAGGTCGGTGGGCGCGGGCGCATCGGCCGGCACCGTCACCGTCGGCTCGCCGTCGTCGGCCAGCTCGACGGTCGGCAGCCCCTCGCGCGGGGGGACGGGCTCGCCCTGCGCGCGGGTCGGCAGGATGTCGAAGACGGCGACTGTGCCCGCGGGCTCGCCGTCGCGGGGCGGCACGATGTTGAGGATCCGCGAGCCGGCCCGCTGACCGTGGAGCGCGTGGTAGATGTCGACGCCGAGGAGCTCCTCGCTCAGCGAGTAGGCCCGCGGCTCGCTCGAGTAGGTCTCGTTGATGAGGCTGCCGTCGGTGGCCGACTCCGCGTAGAAGTTCACCAGCACCGGCCCACCGTCCTCCAGGGGGTCGCCCGTCCCCTCGGCGATGACCTCCGTCGTCGCCGACGTGATGCTCAGCGGCGCGGCGAACTGGATCGTCGGTGCGAGCCCGGGCTCCCCCGTGACCGTCACCTCGGGCGGCGGCGTCTTCGTGCTCGAGCAGCCGGCGGCCAGCGCCGCCAGGGCCACGGCGGCGGCGATGCCCCGGAGCACCCGGGCCCTCACAGGGTCTCCAGCAGCCGGTCGACGCGCTCGTCGACGCTGCGGAAGGGGTCCTTGCACAGCACCGTGCGCTGCGCCTGGTCGTTGAGCTTCAGATGCACCCAGTCCACCGTGTAGTCGCGGCGGGCCTCCTGTGCCCGCCGAACGAAGTCGCCGCGCAGCTTCGCGCGCGTCGTCTGCGGCGGCTGCGCCGTCGCCTCGAACACGTCGACGTCGGTGACGACGCGCTCGACCAGCCCACGGGCCGCCAGGAGGTTGTACAACCCCTCGGTCCGAGAGATGTCGTGGTACGCCAGGTCGAGCCGGGCGACCCGCGGGTCGTCCAGCCCCAGGCCGTGCTTCGCGCGGTAGCGCTCCACGAGGCGGAGCTTGATGACCCAGTCCAGCTCCCGCTCGACGAGCGACAGGTCACCGGTCCGGACCGCCCGCAGACCGCGCTCCCAGAGCTCCAGCACGCGCGTGACCACCGGCGTCGGGTCGAGGTGCTCGCGCACGTACGCCTGGACCCAGCCCAGGTACTCCTCCTGGATGTCGAGGGCGGACGCCGTCCGCCCCGACGCCAGGGCGACCGTGGCGGTCCCGGTCACGTCGTGGCTGATCTCCCGGATCGCCCGCATCGGGTTCTCCAGGGCCAGGTCCCGCAGCGGCACGCCCGCCTCGACGAGGCGCAGGATCAGGTCCGTCGCACCCACCTTGAGCAGCGTGGTGGGCTCCGCCATCGAGGAGTCGCCGACGATGACGTGGAGGCGGCGGTAGTACTCGGCGTCGGCGTGCGGCTCGTCGCGGGTGTTGATGATCGGCCGCGACCGCGTCGTGGCACTCGAGACCGACTCCCAGATGTGGTCCGCGCGCTGGGACAGGCAGTAGACCGGTCCGCGGGGGGTCGGCAGCACCTTGCCGGCGCCGGTCAGCACCTGGCGCGTGATGAGGAAGGGCACGAGCACGTCGGCGAGCCGCCCGAAGTCGCCCTGGCGCCGGACGAGGTAGTTCTCGTGGCAGCCGTAGGAGTTCCCGGCCGAGTCGGTGTTGTTCTTGAACAGGTGGATCGTCCCCGGGACGCCCTCGTGCTCGAGCCGCTGCTGGGCGTCGGCGACGAGCCCCTCCAGCACCCGCTCGCCGGCGCGGTCGTGCGCGACGAGCTGCGGGACGTCGTCGCACTCGGCCGTGGCGTACTCCGGGTGGGAGCCCACGTCGAGGTAGAGCCGGGACCCGTTGCGGAGGAAGACGTTCGACGACCGGCCCCACGCCACCACCTTACGGAAGAGGTACCGGGCCACCTCGTCGGCAGACAGCCCCCGCCCGTTCTCGACCGCGCAGGTGACGCCGTACTCCGTCTCCAGCCCGAAGATCCGTCGATCCACGCCTCAGCCCCGCTCGACGCCGTCGGGGGGCGGCGCGTCCCCGCCGCGGGCGTCCTCGCCGTCGTCCAGGCCGAGGAGGTCGGCGAGCTGCGGCGCGGCCAGTCGCCGGAACGCCCGACGCGGGCGCGTCCGGTCGAGCACGGCCACCTCGAGCTGGCTCGGGGTGAGCACGCGGTCCTCGCCCTCGGGCTGGCTGCCCAGCACGCCCACGGCGAGCTGGACGGCCTCCGCGAGGCTCATCCCGTCGCGCCAGCGCTCCCCCAGGCGCTCCGACAGCTGCTCGGCCTGCCCGCCCATGACGACGTGCCCGTGCTCGTCGGCCACCGACCCGTCGTAGGAGAGTCGGTAGATCTGGTCGTCTGCGGGCGTGGTGCCCACCTCCGCCACGACGAGCTCGACCTCGAGGGGCTTGGACTCCGTCGTGAAGACGGTGCCCAGCGTCTGCGCGTAGGCGTTCGCCAGGGCGCGCGCGCTGACGTCGGAGCGGTCGTAGGAGTACCCCCGCAGGTCCGCGTAGCGCACGCCCGCGACGCGCAGGTTCTCGAACTCGTTGTACTTGCCGACCGCCGCGAACGCGATCCGGTCGTAGATCTCGGAGACCTTGTGCAGGGCGCGCGACGGGTTCTCCGTGGCGAACGCGATGCCGTCGTCGTACGCGAGCACGACGACGGACCGGCCACGGGCGATGCCCTTGCGCGCGTAGTCGGCCCGGTCCTTCATGAGCTGCTCGGGCGAGACGTAGAAGGGCATGGTCATGCGCGCGCACCCCCCGTCTCCTCGTCGGCCCGCCGGCCGGCCTCGATGGCCGCCGCGACAGCGGCGAGCTCGGCGTCCGGCACGCGCAGGTACCCGGCCGCCGTGACCGTCGCGACGACGGGCCAGATACGCCTGGTCGCGTCGGGACCGCCGGTGGCGGAGTCGTCGTCGGCCGCGTCCACGAGGGCGTGCACGGCGACGCGAACCGCGTCGTCCGCGGTCATCCCGGCGCGCCACAGCTTCTTGAGGGAGCCGCGCGCGAACACGGACCCGGAGCCGACCGCGTGGAAGTCGGTCTCCTCGTAGCGGCCGCCCGTGACGTCGTAGGAGAACATGCGGCCGACGCGGCGCTCGAGGTCGTAGCCGCCGAAGAGCGGCACGACTGCCAGCCCCTGCATCGCGAGACCCAGGCTCCCCCGGATCATCGTGGCCAGGCGGTTCGCCTTGCCGTCGAGCGAGAGCAGCGCTCCCTCGATCTTCTCGTAGTGCTCGAGCTCGAGCTGGAACAGGCGCACCAGCTCCAGGGCCAGGCCCGCGGTCCCGGCGATCCCGATCGCCGAGTACTCGTCGGCGGGGAAGACCTTCTCGATGTGCCTGCTGGCGATCATGGGCCCAGCGGTGGCGCGGCGGTCCCCCGCCATCACGATCCCGCCGTCGAACGCCAGGGCCACGATCGTCGTCCCGTGCGTCACCCCCGCCACCTCGCCGGCCGGCAACGGGCGGCCGGTCGGCAGCAGCGAGGGGTCGTGCGCCGCGAGGAAGTCCAGGAACGACGACGAGCCCGGGGTGAGGAACGAGGCCGGCAGGCGGCCGCTCGGCTCAGTCCGCACTCACTGGCCGCCCTTCTGGACGAACCCGCGCACGAAGGACTCCGCGTTGGACTCCAGGACGTCGTCGATCTCGTCGAGCAGGGCGTCGACCTCCGCGTCGCGCGCCTGCGGTGCCGCCGTGGGCACCGGCTCGGGGACGCCCTCGGGCTCGTCCTCGTCCCGGTGCCTCGCGTGCTGTTCCTGACCGGCCATGATCGTTCCCCTGTCCTCCGGCGCCGCTGGTGCAACGGGTGATGACACGTCGATCCTAGGCGGCACGGCCCACGCGCCGCGCCGCGAGCCGGCCAGCCGTGGTCGGGCGCTCCGCCTGGACGCCTAGCCGCCCGCCAGCCGCTCCACCAGCGTGCGTGCGTCGGGGCACTCCGCGAGGAGCGCGCCGACGTGCGCGCGCGTCCCGCGGGACGGGTCTCGGAGCGGAACGCGGCGCAGCGCCGGGAAGTCCGGCACGTCGAGGACGACGGAGTCCCAGCTCGCCGCCCGGACCTCGTCGGGGAACCGGCGCACGACGGTGCCGCGGAAGTACGCCCGCGTGTCCTCGGGCGGCTCCGCAACGGCGCGGTCCACCTCCTCGTCGCCGACGAGGCGCTCGACCGCCCCCGCCGCCGCCAGCCGGTGGTAGATGCCCCGCTCGGGGCGTACGTCGGACCACTGGATGTCCATGGCCGCCAGGCGGGGGTCGTCCCAGGCGAGCCGGTCCCGCGAGCGCAGGCCCTCCAGCAGCCGCAGCTTGGCGACCCACTCGACCTCGCGCGCGCACGTCGCCGGGTCGACGGCGAGGCGCTCCAGGACCGACTCCCAGCGGGCCAGCACGTCGTCGGTCGCCGGATCCGGCTCGCCGGCGGCCTGCAGTGCCCGGCGCAGCACGTCGAGGTACGCGCGCTGCACCTCCAGGGCGGTGAGCCGGCGGCCGTCCCGCAGCTCGAGCCGCGCGCTCAGCGTGAGGTCCCGGCTGACCTGGTGGACGGCGGCCACCGGGTCGGCGAGCCGCAGCGCCTCGATCTCGCCGAGCAGGCCGTGCCGCGCACCGTTCTCCACGAGCCACAGGACGGCCGACGTCGTCCCGACCCGCAGGTACGTGGCCACCTCGAGGAGCGTCGCGTCGCCCAGGATCAGGTGCAGGCGCCGCCACCGCTTCCGGTCCGCGTGCGGCTCGTCGCGGGTGTTCACGATGGGCCGGCGCAGCGTCGTCTCGAGCCCGACCTCGGCCTCGATGTAGTCGGCGCGCTGGGACAGCTGGAAGCCCGGCACCTGACCGGTCGGGCCGATGCCGACGCGGCCCGCACCCGCGAACACCTGGCGCGTCACCAGGAACGGCGTCAGGTGGGCCACGAGCGTCTCGAAGGGCACGGCGCGGTCCACCAGGTAGTTCTCGTGGGTGCCGTAGGACGCGCCCTTGCCGTCGACGTTGTTCTTGTACAGCACGACGTCGGGCATCGCGGGGTTGGCGGCCAGGGCGCGCGCGGCGCGCAGCATCACGCGCTCGCCGGCCTTGTCCCAGAGCACCAGGTCGCGCGGGTTCGTGACCTCGGGCGAGGAGTACTCCGGGTGGGCGTGGTCCACGTAGAGGCGGGCGCCGTTGGTGAGCACGGTGGTGGCCGCGCCGGGGTCCTCGTACTCGTCGATGTCGGGGCGCTCGAGCTGGTCCGCCGCCAGGGCCGCGCCGTCGCCGCCCGGCGCCGGCTGCCGCGGGTCGTCGGTGAGCAGCGACAGGTGCGCCCCGGACCGGTCCAGCCGGAACCCGCGCGCGTCCGCCAGGGGGTCCTCGTCGGCGTAGTCCCAGCGCGCGTGGCGGCGCGCCGAGGTGACGGCCGTGTAGGCGGCCACGACGTGGCTGGACAGCACCATCGGGTTGGCGGCGGGACGGCCGGGCTGGACGATGCCGTACTCGGTCTCGATGCCCATCACGCGCCGCACGCTCACGGCCGCCAGCCTAACGAGCGGCGTGGGCGCGCCCGGCCGGCGACCGTCAGAGGTACTGCCCCGTCGGCGTGACCGTCTCGATCGTGCGGCCGCTCTCCTTGCCGCCCTTGCCCTGGACGATCGTACGGATGAACACGATGCGCTCCCCCTTCTTGCCGGAGATGCGCGCCCAGTCGTCAGGGTTCGTCGTGTTCGGCAGGTCCTCGTTCTCCTTGAACTCGGCGACGCAGGCCGACAGGAGGTGCTCGACCCGGATGCCGCGCTGGCCCGTGGCGAGGAGGTCCTTGATCGCCGTCTTCTTCGCGCGGTCGACGACGTTCTGGATCATGGCGCCGGACGAGAAGTCCTTGAAGTAGAGGATCTCCTTGTCGCCCGAGGCGTAGGTGACCTCGAGGAACTCGTTCTCCTCCGACTCCGCGTACATCCGCTCGACGGCCTGCACGATCATCGCCTCCACCGTGGCGGCCGGGTCACCCTCGTGCTCGGCGACGTCGTCACCGTGCAGCGGCAGGTCCGCCGTCAGGTACTTGGCGAAGATCTCCCGCGCCGCCTCCGCGTCGGGCCGCTCGATCTTGATCTTCACGTCGAGGCGGCCCGGCCGCAGGATGGCCGGGTCGATCATGTCCTCGCGGTTGGAGGCGCCGATGACGATGACGTTGTCGAGCCGCTCGACGCCGTCGATCTCGCTCAGGAGCTGCGGGACGATCGTCGTCTCCACGTCGCTGGAGATGCCCGTCCCGCGGGTGCGGAAGAGCGACTCCATCTCGTCGAAGAACACGACGACCGGGTGCCCCTGGGCGGCCTTCTCCCGCGCCCGGGCGAAGATGAGCCGGATGTGCCGCTCCGTCTCGCCGACGTACTTGTTCAGCAGCTCGGGGCCCTTGACGTTCAGGAAGTAGCTCTTGGCCGGGGTCCCGTCGGCGCCGACGCCGCGCATCTGGGCCAGCGAGTGCGCCACCGCCTTCGCGATGAGCGTCTTGCCGCAGCCCGGCGGGCCGTACAGCAGGACGCCCTTGGGCGGTCGCAGGCCGTGCTCGCGGAACAGCTCGGGGTGCGAGAAGGGCAGCTCGACGGCGTCCCGGATCTGCTCGATCTGCGAGCCGAGGCCGCCGATGTCGCCGTAGTCGACGTCCGGCACCTCCTCCAGCACCAGCTCCTCGACCTCGGAGCGCGGCACCCGCTCGAAGACGAACCCGCTGCGGGTCTCGACGGTGAGCGCGTCGCCCACCCGGATCGGCTGGTCCAGCAGGGGACCCGCCAGGCGCACCACGCGCTCCTCGTCGGCGCGCCCGACGACGAGCGCGCGGTCGGTGCCGATCAGCTCCTTGACCGTCACGATCTCGCCCACGGACTCGAAGCGGCCAGCCTCGACGAGCGCCAGCGCCTCGTTCAGCTTGACCTCCTGCCCGGGCTGCAGCGCCGCGACGTCCACGGCGGGTGCCACCGGGACCTGCATCTTCCGCCCCGCGGACATGATCTCGGCCGTGCCGTCCGGACGGGCGCCGAGGAACGTCGCGAAGGTGGCCGGCGGGCGGCCCAGCTCCTCGAGGCGGTGCTGCAGCTCGACGATCTGGTCGCGGGCCTGACGCAGGGCGTCGGCGAGGCGCTCGTTCTTCGCGGCGAGCACCGCGGCCTGGCGCGCGGCGTCCGCAGCGCTCGTGCGGTCCATCTCGGGGTGCTGGCTCATGATCGCCTCCGCTCCAGGTCCGACACCCCCGACCCTATGCACCGGCGTCAAGCCGAAACCGCCGCCACGGCAGGCGGCGGCTCGGTCGTCTCAGTCCCCGGTCGCCTCCGGGGCGGCCTCGGCCGCCGCTGCGCGGCCGCGGTCGAGCTCCCGGCGCACCCGCCGCAGCTTCTTGTCCGAGACCGCGCGCTCCCCCAGGTCGTCCTCGTTCCACTCGGCGGTGTCCGGGTAGGCGCCCTTCGCGGGGCGGCGGCGCCGCAGCGGCGGCTCGACCCCGTCCGCGAGGCGGCGCGTGGTCAGCAGGAAGCCGGTGTGGCCCACCATCCGGTGCTCGGGCCGCACGGCGAGGCCCTCCAGGTGCCAGCCGCGGACCATCGACTCCCACGCCTGCGGCTCCGTGAAGCGGCCCTCGTCGCGGACGTCCTCCGCCAACCGGGACAGCTGCGTCGTCGTCGCCACGTAGCAGACGAGGACGCCGCCGGGCGCCAGCGCGTCCGCGACGACGTCCAGGTTCTCCCAGGGTGCCAGCATGTCGAGCACGACGCGGTCGACCGAGCCGGGCTCCGCGGCGCCGGGCAGGACGTCGGCGAGATCACCCACCGAGAGCGTCCACGCGGGGTGCGGACCGCCGAAGAACGCCTCGACGTTGCCCCGCGCCACCTCGGCGAAGTCCGCGCGCCGCTCGATCGAGTGCACGCGGCCGGCGTCGCCGACGCCGCGCAGCAGGGACATCGTGAGGGCGCCCGAGCCGACGCCCGCCTCGACCACCACGGCACCTGGGTAGATGTCGGCCATGGCGACCACCTGGCCGGCGTCCTTCGGGTACACCACGGCCGCCCCCCGCGGCATCGACAGGACGAAGTCCGACAAGAGGGGCCGCAGGGCCAGGTACGTCACCCCGCCCGTGCAGGTGACGACCGATCCCTCGGGCGCCCCGATGAGCTCGTCGTGCCGGAAGTAGCCCTTGTGGGTGTGGAAGGACCCGCCCGGCACCAGCGTGATCGTGTGGAGCCGACCGCGCGGGTCGGTGAGCTGGACGCGGTCGCCGGGCCGCAGCGGTCCGCGGCGCGCGGCGGCGCCCGTGGGCGGGGTGGGGGTCGTCACGGTGCCCGAGTCTAGGAGCCGCGCGGGCCGCCCCGGACCGTGACCGCGCGCATGACGTCGTCGAACCGCAGGAGGCCGACGACGGCGCCGGCCGAGGTCACGACCATGACCGGCGAC
>JAEWYD010000165.1 GCA_023462275.1 Actinomycetes bacterium | reverse complement strand
GAGCTGCGGCGCCCGGCCAACCCGGCCGCGCACCGCCCGGAGCGCCCCAGCCGCCGGCGCGCGCCTCGGCCGCCAGCTGGTCCAGGAGCGGGCGGACCTCCGCCGGTGTGGGCACGCTCATGCCGCGCGCCGCGGCCTCGGGGAGGAAGACGTCGAGGATGAAGTCGAGCGCGTGCAGGTCGGGCGGCGCGAGCGGTCGGTGGCGCGGCCGCGACGGCTGGTCCGAGTCGGTCATGGTGTCCCCCGCGTCGTCGTCGACCCGGCACGGCGGCGCGGGCGCTCGGACGCTACCGCGGCGGGCGCCTGCCACGGGGCCCGTCCCCATACTCCGATCGGGTGAGGACCGCCGCGTCCGGGGGCGACGGCGTCGGGCAGGTAGACTGGGCGGCGAACCCTGGAGTACGTCGCACTCCCTTGTGGCGCCGCAACGGCGCGTGTGGCACCGGCTCGGACCGGTGCGGCTGTTCGGGACCGCGACTGACGGCGCCGCCGTCGCGCTCCCCCGAACGATCCGGACCCCACATCCATGAGCACTGACACGTCCGCGCGCGCCCAGGACACCGCGGAGGTCGACCTCGTCGACCTCGGCCTCCCGGAGCCCCTGCTCCGCGCGGTGCTCGACCTGGGCTTCGTGCGCCCCACGCCCATCCAGGCCGAGGCGATCCCGCCCCTCCTCGCCGGCCGCGACATGACCGGCGTCGCCCAGACCGGCACCGGCAAGACCGCCGCGTTCGGCCTCCCCCTGCTGGCCCGCGTGGACGCCGCCACCGCGGGCGTGCAGGCCATCGTCCTGACGCCCACCCGCGAGCTCGCGCTCCAGGTCGCGGAGGCCCTCCAGTCGTTCGCAGTGCACGTGCACGGGCTGCGCGTCGTCGCGGTCTACGGCGGCGCGCCGTACCTGCCGCAGCAGCGGGCGCTCGCGGGCGGCGCGCAGGTCGTCGTCGGCACGCCGGGGCGCGTGATCGACCACCTCGACCGCGGCACCCTCCACCTCGACGGCGTGCGCTTCCTCGTCCTCGACGAGGCGGACGAGATGCTGCGCATGGGCTTCGCCGAGGACGTCGAGCGCATCGCGGCGGACACGCCGCCCGGCCGCCAGGTGGCGCTCTTCTCGGCCACGATGCCGGCCGCGATCCAGGCGGTCGCGGCGCGGCACCTCAAGGACCCGGCACGCGTGTCCGTGACCCGCCAGGCGTCGACGGTCGAGAACACGCGCCAGACGTACGCCGTCGTGCCGCACCGCTACAAGCTCGAGGCCCTCGGGCGCGTGCTCGCGGGCAGCGACGCCGACGCCGCGATCGTCTTCACGCGCACGCGCGGCGCGGCCGAGGAGGTCGGCAGCGCCCTGGTCGCGCGCGGCGTCTCCGCGGCCACAATCTCCGGCGACGTCGCGCAGAAGGACCGTGAGCGCATCGTCGAGCGGCTGCGCGCCGGACAGCTCGACGTCCTCGTGGCGACCGACGTCGCCGCGCGCGGGCTCGACGTCGACCGGATCGGGCTCGTCGTCAACTACGACGTGCCGACCGAGCCCGAGGCCTACGTGCACCGGGTGGGCCGCACCGGCCGCGCCGGCCGCACGGGCGAGGCGATCACCTTCGTGACGCCGAACGAGCGCGGGCGACTGCGCGCCATCGAGCACACGACGCGCCAGCGCCTCGAGGAGGTGCCGATCCCCACGGCCGACGACGTCGCCGCGCGTCGCGCGCGGACCGTCCTCGCCCGGACCCCCGAGCGGCAGCTGGGTGCCCGGCTGGACACCTTCCGCACGGCCGTCGCCGAGTACGTCGCGGCGACCGGGGTGGACCCGCTCGAGCTGGCCGCGGTCCTGGCGGCGCTCGCCGTCGGCGACGAGGGCGCGGTGGCGGAGGAGATCGCCGCGACGCCGCTGCAGACCGCGCGGGGCGTCCGCTCCGACGAGGGCCGCGTCGGGTTCACGGAGGACCCGCGCCGGCGCGCGAGCCGCCGCGTCGCGGGGACGCGCTACCGGGTCGCCGTCGGGCACTCGCACGGTGCACGGCCGGAGCACATCGTCGGCGCGATCACCAAGGAGGGCGGCCTGCGCGGCGCCGACCTGGGCAAGATCGACATCTTCCCGTCGTTCAGCCTCGTGGAGATCGCGGGCGACCTGTCGCCCGAGACCTTCCGCCGCATCGCGGGCGCCCGCGTGGCCGGCCGGCCGCTGCGCATCGCGCTGGACCGCGGGCCGAAGGGCCGGCCGGCGGACGGGCCGAAGGGGCGGGCCACGGACGGCCCGAAGGGGCGGGCGACCGACCGCTGACGGCGGAGCCGCTCCGCTCACCGCGGAGCGGATGCCGGTTGCGAGGCTGATGCCGACGGCGGAGCTGATCACGCTCCCAGTCGGCTGACGAGGACCCTCGTGAAGGGTTTTCCTGCGTGCGATTCGCCACAACGGAACGTTTCTATGCGGGACCTAAGACCTCTCTGTGCGGCGCCGGCCAGCGCCGATGGCTGGGCACGGCGCGGAGAGTCCGCGCCGTGCACAACCAGGGGGCTCTCGCAATGTCGCGTCCCGTGCGACCGGCGAACCGGTCGATCCTCTCCGCCGTCACCAGCCTCGGCGTCAACGCCAAGATCATCGCCGCGGTGCTCATCGCCGCCGCGGTCGCCGCTGCGGTCGGCGTACTGGGCATCGCCGCGCTGGCGACGACCAACGACGCCACCTCCGCCATGTACGCGCAGAACTTCTCCGGCCTGGAGGCAGTCGAGAACGTGCGTCGTCTCACCCTCGAGCTCCGCATCGCCGTCACGAACCACGGGATGTCGTTCGACGACGCCACGATGGCCAAGTACGAGAGCCAGTACGCCGACAAGCGCACGGAGCTGGAGACGGCAGTCGAGGCCTACGCCGCCAGTGGTCTGGGCGAGGTCCGCACCAAGGCTCTCGCGGACTACAAGGAGGGGCTCGCGGCCTACGTCGACGTCGCAGAGACCGAGCTCATGCCTGCGAGCCGCGAGAACGACGTGGAGGCGTGGACCACGGCTCGCGACGAGGACGCCGTGCCGCAGATCCAGAAGATGATGGGCGCGCTCGACCAGATCGCCGAGCGAGAGATGAAGGACGCGGGCGACACGGCGAGCGCCGCGCAGAGCACGTACACCTCCAACCGCATGCAGGTCCTCGTCCTGCTGGTGGCGGGCGTCGTGATCGCCGTCGGCATCGGGGCCCTCGTCGCGCGGTCCATCGTCCGGAACCTGCGGCGGGTCCAGATCGTCTGCGACGCGCTCGCCGCCGGCGACCTCACCCGGACGGCCAACCTGACGTCGTCCGACGAGGTCGGCCAGATGGGCCAGGCCCTCGACACCGCCGTCGGCAGCCTCCGGGAGCTGGTCGGCACCATCGAGGAGTCCTCCGGCGCGCTGGCCTCGGCCGCCGACGAGCTCGCTGCCACGACGACGCAGATCGCCTCCACGGCCGAGGAGACGTCGGCGCAGGCCGGCGTCGTCTCCGCAGCGGCCGAACAGGTGAGCCGCAACGTGCAGAGCGTGGCGGCCGGCACCGAGGAGATGGGCGCGTCGATCCACGAGATCGCCAACAACGCCTCCAGCGCCGCGGAGGTCGGCCGGCGGGCGGTCGCGGCCGCCGTGGACACCAGCGCCACGATGAACCGGCTCGGCGACGCCAGCCGCGAGATCGGCAACGTCGTCAAGCTCATCACGACGATCGCCGAGCAGACGAACCTGCTCGCGCTCAACGCGACCATCGAGGCGGCGCGGGCCGGCGAGGCGGGCAAGGGCTTCGCCGTCGTGGCCGGCGAGGTCAAGGAGCTCGCGCAGGAGACGGCGCGGGCCACCGAGGACATCGGCCGACGGGTCGACGCGATCCAGGCCGAGACCGGCGGCGCGCTGCGCGCGATCGGCGAGATCGGCTCGATCATCGACTCGATCAACGACTACCAGCTGACGATCGCCTCCGCCGTGGAGCAGCAGACGGCCACGACGACGGAGATCAACCGCAGCATCGGCGAGGCCGCCACCGGGTCCGGCGAGATCGCGGGGAACATCGCGGGCGTGGCGGGCGCGGCCGACCTCACCACGCAGGGCGTGGACGAGTCGCGGCAGGCGGTCGGACGGCTCGCGCAGATGTCGACCGAGCTGCGGACCCTGGTCGGACGGTTCACCGTCTGACCTCCCAGGACGGGACGGGCCGGTGCCGGGGGGCGCCGGCCCGTCCGGCATCTCGGCGCCGATCCGTGGCATCCCGGCGCCGGCGCGTGCGGCATCCCGGCGCCGGCCCGGCCTGCTGGCGTCTCGGCGCCCGGCCTCCTGGGCGCGTGGGACGGGCCCCGTCAGCCCTCGGCGAGGGCCGCGAAGGTGGCGCGCAGAGCCGGGTAGAGCCCGACGTAGGCCGCGTAGAGGCGGTCGTACGCGGGCCGGGCGACGGCGTCGGGCACGACGTCGACGCCGGGTGGGTCGAGGGGGACACCGCCCGCCCGGCCGCCCGCGAGGCTGGCGCGGGCGAGCATGGCGGCGCCGGCCGCGCTGACCTCCCCCGCCGAGCAGACGCGCACGGCTCTACCGGTGACGTCGGCCACGACCTGGACCCACAGCGGGCTCCGCGCACCGCCGCCGACGGCCCTCAGGTGCTCGACCCGCCGGCCCGTGGCCGCCTCGAGCCGCTCCAGGTGGAGCCGCAGCTCGAACGCCACGCCCTCCATCACCGACCGGTAGAGGTGCGCGGGCGTGTGCCGCCCGTGCCAGCCGACGACGGCGCCGCGCGCCAGCGGGTCCCAGTACGGCGTCTGGGCGGCGTTCCAGTACGGCAGGGTGAGCAGGCCCTCGGCGCCCGGGCCGACGGCGGCCGCAGCCGCCTCCAGTGCGTCTCGCGACTCTCCCGCCCCGAACCGGGTGCGCGCCCAGTCGGCCAGGTACGCGGCGGCGTTCAGCACCGTCTCGAGCGTGTACTCCCCCGGCCGGGTCCCGGCGAGCGTGCGGAAGGCGGGATCCCAGACGTACCCGTCCGCGTGCACCCCCATGACCATCGACGTCCCGAGGTTGAGGTAGGCGACGCCGGGGACCGTCGCCCCGAGCGCCAGGCCCGCCGCCTGGCCGTCGCCCGTGCCGGCGACCAGCGGGATCCCGGCCGGGACGCCGAGCTGACTGGCGGCGTCGGCGGTGATCGGACCGACCACCTCGCCCACGCCCACGAGCTCGGGGAGCTGGTCCGCCCGCACGCCCGCGAGCGCGACGAGGTCGGGCGCCCAGTCCAGCGCGGGGAGGTCGAGGAGCCCCAGGGTGTCCGCCGACGCCGTCGACGTCGCCCACCGCCCCGTGAGGCGCCAGGTGAGGTACCCGTGGACGTCGACGACGTGCGCGGCGGACGCGAGCACGTCGGGCTCGTGGCGGGCGAGCCAGGCGAGCTTGTAGATGGCCGGCGTCGTGTCCGGCGGCTTGCCGGAGAGGCCGTGCACCTCGGCGGTGCCGAGCTCGGCGATCTCGGCGTGGGCGCGCCCGTCGAGCCACAGGATGGCCGGGCGCAGCGCACGCCCCTCGGCGTCGAGGCAGACGAACGTCTCGCGCTGGTGGGTGAGGCAGACGGCGGCGACCTCGGCGGCGTCCACCTGGGCGACGGCGTCCGCGACCGCGTCGCGCGTCGCGGTCCACCAGTCCGTGGCGTCCTGCTCGTGCCAGGCGGGGTGCGGCTGCTGCGTGCCGAACGCGCGCGCCGCCTCGGCGCGAACCACGCCGGCGGCGTCGACGACGATCGCCTTGGCAGCGGTGGTCGAGCAGTCGACCGCGACGACGAGGCTCATGCGCCCGGCTCCACGACGACCTTGAGGCCGCGCCGGTCGTGCGCCGCGGCGAAGGCGGCTGCGGCGGCGGCGAGCGGGAAGGTGTCGCTGACCAGGGCGCGGACGTCGACGGCGCCGCTGGCGACGAGGGCAGTCGTCCGGGGGTACATCTCCTTCATCCGGCGGACCATCACGAGCGTCAGCCCCTTGCGCCGGGCGGTCGAGGCGGGGAACGTCGTCGCGTCCTGCTCGGGGATGCCGCCGAGCAGCACGCGCGCACCCGGACGCGCGAGCTCCACGGCGAGCCCCACGGCCGCGTCGGTGCCCGCCATCTCCAGCACGACGTCGGCGCCCCGGCCCGCGCTCGCGGCGGCGACAGCGTCGGGCGCTTCCTCGGGGGTCACCGCGGCGTCCGCGCCGTGGGTGAGTGCCGCTGCTCGGCGGTGCGCCAGCG
>JAEWYD010000164.1 GCA_023462275.1 Actinomycetes bacterium | reverse complement strand
CCGCAGCCTCCCTACGGCGCCCCGCAGCCTCCCTACGGTGCCCCGCAGCCCCAGCCGCCGTACGGCGCCGCGCAGCCGCAGCCGCAGCCCCCGTACGGGCCGCCCGCGGGGATGCCTCCGGCGGGGCTCCCGCCCGCCGGCGCGCCGCCGTACGGGCAGTCGCCGAAGCGGTCGAACAGGGGCCTGGTCGTCACGCTCGTGGTGCTCGGCGTGCTCGTGCTCCTCGGCGCCGGTGCCTTCCTCGTCGTGCGCGGCCTCGCCGACGACGGCGGGGACTCCGCGGACGACGCCGTGTCGCTGGCGACGTCGACGCCGGGTGGCGGTGGGACCGCGGGCGACGAGACCCCGCCGGGGGACGACCCGGAGCTCGACACCCTGTGGCTGGCGTGCGCCGACGAGGACTGGCAGGCCTGCGACGAGCTGTACGACCGCGCCGAGCCGGGTAGCGCGTACTTCGAGTTCGCGGACACCTGCGGCCACCGGTGGGACGCCGGCACCACGACCTACTGCGCGGAGGCGATGGACCCCGAGGGGGGCGACGCGTAGGGCAGCGGGCCCACCCGGAGCCGGCGCCGCCGGGCGCCCACGTCCTGAACGGCGTGGGCCGCCCGCGAGGTCCGGGGGTACAGTGACCGACATGCTGTCCCCACGCGGACTCCTCCTTCGTCGCCGCGGCGAGGTCTGACGACCGGTCCCTCGTCGCGGTGGTCGGTGCGCCGGTCGGCCGACACGACGACGAAGGGACCCCCGACGATGGACGTAGACAGCAGCACGACGACGGCCCGGATGCCGTACGACCTGCGCACGGCGCAGCAGGCGTCACCGATGCGCGTGCGCAAGTACCGGCCTTACCACGAGCAGCTCACCGTCGAGCTGCCCGACCGGACCTGGCCCGACCGCAGGATGACGGCGGCACCCCGCTGGTGCGCCGTCGACCTCCGTGACGGCAACCAGGCGCTGATCGAGCCGATGAACGCCGAGCGCAAGCTGCGGATGTTCGAGCTGCTCGTCGACATGGGCTACAAGGAGATCGAGGTCGGGTTCCCGTCGGCCTCCCAGACCGACTACGACTTCGTCCGGCTGCTCATCGAGTCGGGCCGCATCCCGGACGACGTCGTGATCCAGGTACTGACCCAGTCGCGGGAGCACCTCATCGAGCGCACGTACGAGGCGATCGCGGGCGCCAAGCAGGCGATCGTCCACCTGTACAACTCGACCTCGATCCTCCAGCGCGAGGTGGTCTTCAAGGCCGACAAGCCCCGGATCGTCGACATCGCCCTCAGCGGTGCCTACCTGTGCCGCAAGTACGAGGAGCTGATCCCGGGCACCGAGGTGCGCTACGAGTACTCGCCCGAGTCGTTCACCGGGACGGAGCTCGAGTTCGCCGCCGAGGTGTGCAACGCCGTCCTCGAGGTGTTCGAGCCGACGCCGGACCGCAAGGTGATCATCAACCTGCCGGGCACGGTGGAGATGGCGACGCCGAACGTCTACGCCGACGCGATCGAGTGGATGTCGCGCAACCTCGACCACCGCGAGGACGTCGTCCTCTCGCTGCACCCGCACAACGACCGCGGCACCGCGGTCGCGGCCGCCGAGCTGGGCTTCCTGGCGGGCGCGGACCGCATCGAGGGCTGCCTGTTCGGCAACGGCGAGCGCACCGGCAACGTGTGCCTGGTGACGCTCGGCATGAACCTGGCCAGCCAGGGCATCGACCCGCAGATCGACTTCACCGACATCGACCGGGTGCGGCGGACCGTCGAGTACTGCACGCAGCTCCCGGTGCACGAGCGCCACCCCTACGGCGGCGACCTGGTCTTCACCGCGTTCTCCGGCTCCCACCAGGACGCCATCAAGAAGGGCTTCGAGGCCATGGAGACCAAGGCCGTGGCGGCCGGCGTCTCCGTGGACGACCTCGAGTGGGCGGTGCCGTACCTGCCGATCGACCCCCGGGATGTCGGGCGGACGTACGAGGCGGTGATCCGCGTCAACTCCCAGTCCGGCAAGGGCGGCATGGCGTACCTGATGAAGGCCGAGCGCCACCTCGACCTGCCGCGGCGCCTCCAGATCGAGTTCTCGCGCGTGGTCCAGCAGCAGACGGACGCGTCCGGGACCGAGGTGACGGCGGACGACCTGTGGCGGTTCTTCACCGACGAGTACCTGCCGGCGACGCCCGAGTCCGGCCTCGAGCCGTGGGGCAGGTTCGCGCTGCGCAGCAGCCAGCTCGTCTCGGTCGAGGACGGCCCGGTGCGCCTGGTGGCCGAGATGCTGGACGGCGGCGAGCAAGTCACGGTGACCGGCGAGGGCAACGGGCCCATCGCGGCGTTCGTGGCCGCGCTCGGCGGCCGGTCGCCGCGCGTCGAGGTGCTCGACTACGCCGAGCACGCGCTCTCGACGGGTGAGGACGCGGTCGCCGCTGCCTACGTGGAGTGCCTGGTCGGGGACGACGTGCTGTGGGGAGTCGGGCTCGACCCGTCGATCACGACCGCGTCGTTCAAGGCGATCATCTCGGCCGTCAACCGCGCCCTGCGCTGACCGTCGCGACGCCCGCCCCCCCCCCCTGGTGGGCCGGCGTCGTGCAGCCCCG
>JAEWYD010000163.1 GCA_023462275.1 Actinomycetes bacterium | reverse complement strand
GTCGGTGCACTTCGCTCCAGTTTGCGGGAGGGGGGTGGCGGGCATTCACTGGCGGGGTCCGTCGTGCGCCGCAGCCCTCGCGACGCCGCACCGGGGAGGTCAGCCGTGCCGCGCATCGACCGCATCGCCGAGCCGTGGGGGACCCGCACGCCGTACGGACCCGGCCAGCCGTGGCCCACCCGCGTGGACCAGTACCTCGCCGACGGCGTCACCGAGGCCGACGTCGACGCGTGGGTCCAGAGCGCGACCGTCCTGCACTCCAACGGCGACGGCCTGGACATCGCGGTCAAGGACGGCCGCATCGTCGGGGTCCGCGGCCGCCACCAGGACCGCGTCAACCACGGGCGCCTGGGCCCCAAGGACCTCTTCGGCTGGCAGGCCAACCACTCCCCGGACCGGCTCACGCACCCGCTCGTGCGGCGGGACGGGGAGCTGGTCGAGGCGTCGTGGGACGAGGCGATGGACGTCGTCGTGCGGCGGACGACGGAGCTCCTGGCCGAGCAGGGTGCGTCCGCCGTGGGCTTCTACACCTCGGGCCAGCTGTTCCTCGAGGAGTACTACACGCTCGCGCTCGTGGCCCACGCCGGCATCGGCACCAACCACGTCGACGGCAACACGCGCCTGTGCACGGCCACGGCCGCCGCGGCGCTCAAGGAGTCGTTCGGGTGCGACGGGCAGCCGGGCTCGTACACCGACATCGACCACGCGGACGCCATCGCGCTCTTCGGCCACAACGTCGCCGAGACGCAGTCGGTGCTGTGGACGCGCATGCTCGACCGCCTCGCCGGCCCGAACCCGCCCGCCGTCCTGTGCGTGGACCCGCGCCTGACGCCGGTCGCCCGCGCCGCCACCGTGCACCTCGCCCCCCGCCCCGGCACCAACGTCGCGCTCATGAACGGGCTCCTGCACGAGGTGATCGCCCACGACTGGGTGGACCACGCCTACGTCGATGCCCACACCGTCGGCTACGCCGAGCTCGAGAAGCAGGTCGCCGAGTACCCGCCCGAGCGGGTCGCCGAGATCTGCGACGTCCCCGTCGAGGACCTGCGCGCCGCCGCCCGCCTCGTCGGCACGGCGGACCGCCTGCTCTCCACGGTGCTCCAGGGCTTCTACCAGTCCAACCAGGCGACGGCGGCGGCGGTGCAGGTCAACAACCTGCACCTCATCCGCGGCATGCTCGGCGAGCCCGGCCGCGGCGTCCTGCAGATGAACGGCCAGCCGACGGCCGAGAACACGCGCGAGTGCGGCGCCGACGGCGACCTGGCGGGCTTTCGCAACTGGTCGAACAAGGCCCAGGTCGAGGACCTGGCCCGGGTCTGGAACGTCGAGCCCGACGCGATCCCGCACTGGTCCCCGCCCACGCACGCGATGCAGATGATGCGCTACGTGGAGGACGGCTCGATCCGCATGCTCTGGGTGCAGGCGACGAACCCCCTGGTCTCCATGCCGGAGCTCGCCCGGATGCGGGCGATCCTCACGCAGGAGCGGCTCTTCCTGGTGGTCCAGGACATCTTCCTCACGGAGACCGCGCAGGTGGCCGACGTCGTCCTGCCCGCGGCTGCATGGGGCGAGAAGACCGGGACCTTCACCAACGTCGACCGCACCGTGCACCTGTCCGAGAAGGCGGTCGAGCCGCCGGGGGAGGCGCGGTCGGACCTGCAGATCTTCGTGGACTTCTCGCGGCGGATGGGCCTGCAGGACAAGGACGGCGGCCCGCTCGTGCCGTGGGACGACGCCGAGGCCGCCTTCGAGGCGTGGAAGGAGTGCTCGCGGGGCCGGCCCTGCGACTACACCGGGTTGACGTACGCGAAGCTGCGCGGCGGGAGCGGCATCCAGTGGCCGTGCGACGCGGAGCACCCGGACGGCACGGAGCGCCTCTACGCGGGGGGCCGGTTCTGGGCGGCGCCGGACGTCTGCGAGGCCTACGGGCGCGACCTGATCACGGGCGCGCCGGTGGAGGAGACCGAGTACAAGGCCCTCAACCCCGACGGCCGGGCCGTCATCAAGGCGGCGCGCTACGTGCCGCCGCACGAACTGCCGAGCGAGGAGTACCCGCTCCAGCTCACCACCGGCCGCACGCTCTACCACTTCCACACCCGGACCAAGACGGGGCGCGCGCCGCAGCTGCGTGCCGCCGCCCCGGAGGTGTGGGTGGAGCTGTCCACGCACGACGCCGGGCCGCACGGCCTCGCGGAGGGCGACCTCGTCGAGATCGCGACGCCCCGCGGGTCCGTCCAGGCGCGCCTGCGGGTCAGCGGCATCCGGCCCGGTGTCGCGTTCCTGCCCTTCCACTACGGCTACTGGGACACCGACGGCGGTCACGAGCCGGGCGGCGAGGCCGGCCGGGCCGCCAACGAGCTGACGATCACCGACTGGGACGCCTGCTCGAAGCAGCCGATCTTCAAGACCGCGGCGTGCCGCGTGCGGCTCGTCGCCCGCGCGGAGCAGGGCGAGACGGCGCCCGCCCCGACGACGACCGGCTCGGCGCCCGTCGGTGGCGGCGTCCCGGCGACGGTCGGCGGTCCCGCGGCGGAGGTGGAGGAGCGATGAGGATCGGACTGGCCCTGCGCGAGCTGCACCGCTCCGAGACGGCGCTCGCCGAGGAGCTCTACCGCGTCGCCGAGCGGCACGCGAGCGACCACGAGATCTACCACGTGGGCCGCGACCTGGCCGGGTGGTCCGTCGACCACGTCCGGCGCATCGCGGAGATCGCGCCGGCCTACGGCGAGCAGCTGGACCCCGCGCCCGTGCGCGAGGGCGGGCTCGCCCGGCACCTGCGCGAGGCGGCGAGCGACGCCGTCGGGCGCTCGGGACCGCCCGCCCTGGCGCTGCTCGCCGACCTGCGGGAGGTGTACGTGCAGGCGCAGGGGGTCTCGGTCGACTGGGAGCTGCTCGCGCAGGCCGCCCAGGGCATCCGCCACCACGACCTGCTGGACCTGACGCAGCACTGCCACCCGGAGAACCTTCGCCAGGCGCGGTGGGCGAACGCGCAGCTGAAGGAGTCGGCGACCCAGATCCTGGTGTCGTGAGCGCACGCAGGGCGCCGTCGCAGGCGTTGGGCACCTACCGGTCGATGCGGGACTTCGGCCGGACGCCGGAGCCGGCGGGTGCGACGACCGACGGCGCGCCGGTGGCTGCCGACGCGGGCACGGACGCGGGTGCGACGGCGTCGGGCGCCCGCCGGTTCGTCGTCCAGCGCAACCGGGCGCGTCGGCTGCACTACGACGTGCGGTTCGAGGTCGACGGCGTGCTGGTCAGCTGGGCGGTCCCGCGGGGCCCGACGCTCGACCCCGACGTGCGGCGGATGGCCGTCCACGTCGAGGACCACCCGCTCGAGTACGCCGACTTCGAGGGCGTCATCCCCGCCGGGCAGTACGGCGGCGGCGACGTCGTCGTCTGGGACGCGGGCACGTGGGAGCCGACGAAGACGGACGACCCCGCGGCGGAGATCGCCGGCGGGGAGCTCCACGCCCGCGTGCACGGCGAGAAGCTGCGCGGCACGTTCGTGCTGGTCCGGACGGGCGCCCCGGACGCCGGCGGCAAGGAGCAGTGGCTGATGCTGCACAAGCACGACGACGACGCCGTGCCCGGCTGGGACGCGGAGGACCACCCGCGCTCGGTGCTGTCCGGGCGCACGAACGACGAGGTCAGCGCGCACCCGGACCGGCTGTGGCGGTCCGACCTGCCGGCGGCCGAGGCGGCGGTGGACCTGCGCGCGCCGGCGGCGGACGGCGCCGGCGCGGACGCTGTCGGGACGGACGCTGTCGGGCCGGATGCGGGGGTGCCGGACGAGGCGCTGGCGGTGCTCGCCGAGCTGCCGGACCGGGGCGGCTCGTGGGACGTGCACGGCCGCCGCCTGCGCGTGACGAACCTCGACAAGGTGCTGTTCCCGCCGCGCCCGGGCGAGGCGCCGGTGACCAAGCGCGAGCTGCTCGCGTACGCCGCGCGGATCGCCCCCGTGCTGCTGCCCTACGTGCGCGGGCGGGCGCTCAACCTGCACCGCTACCCCGAGGGCGCCGACCGGCCCGGGTTCTGGCACAAGCAGGTGCCGTCGCACGCGCCCGCCTGGCTGCCGCGGTGGGACAACCCGGCCGCCGACCTGGGAGAGACCTCGACGTACCTCGTGGTCGACGAGCCGGCCGCGCTCGTGTGGGCCGCCAACTTCGGCGGCCTCGAGTGGCACCCGTGGACCTCGCCGACGTCCGCGCCGGACCTGCCGAGCTACGCGCTCGTCGACATCGACCCGGGGACGGCGACGCCCTGGGCGGACGTGCTGCTGCTCGCCCGCCTGCACCGGGACGCCCTCGCACACCTCGGCGTGCGCGGCCAGCCGAAGCTGACGGGCCGGCGGGGGATCCAGGTGTGGATCCCGATCGCGCCCGGCCCCTCGTTCGACGAGACGCGCGCGTGGGTGGAGCGGCTGTCCCGGACCATCGGCGCCGTGGTGCCGGAGCTGGTGAGCTGGAAGTGGGGGGTGCGGGAGCGGGGCGGCCAGGCGCGCCTGGACTACACGCAGAACGCCGTGAACAAGACGCTCGTCGCGCCGTACAGCCCGCGGCCCGCGCCCGGCGCCCCCGTCTCGGCGCCCATCACCTGGGACGAGCTCGACGAGCCGTGGCTGCGGCCCGACGCCTTCACCATCCGGACCGTGCTGGACCGTCTCGCCGAGCGCGGCGACCCGTTCCGCGGGGTGCTCGCCCGGGACCAGGTGCTCCCGCCCATCGGGTGAAGGATCGGGCGATCCCTCAGGTCAGCGGCGCGGTGTCCGATCGGTTCGCAGGGTATCTTGACCGTCCCCGTGCGCCGGAAGGAGGCCCGTGACACTCGCCGCCTCGCCGACCCCTGACGTGGCGGACGTCCCCGCGATCCTCGCCCGGCGGTCGCTGCGCACGGCGTTCCAGCCGGTCGTGGACCTGCGGTCGGGCGCGGTCGTCGCGCACGAGGCGCTGCTGCGCGGTCCGGCGGGCACGGCCCTGGAGTCACCGGTCGCCCTCATCTCCGCCGCCCGCGCCATCGGACGCTCCGCCGAGCTCGACGTCGTCGCCCTGCGCACGCACCTGCGCCGCGGGGCCGCCGAGCACGGCGAGACGGGCGGGATCCTCTTCGTCAACCTGGAGCCGAGCACGCTCGCGCTCGCGCTCGACGACGTCGTCGCGGCCCTCGGCGAGCGGCCCGTGGCGTTGCGCGTGGTGGTCGAGTTCACCGAGCGGGCCCTGGCGCGCGAGCCCGCCGCCATCACGGCGGCCGCCGAGCGGTTGCGGGAGGTCGGCTGCGCGATCGCGCTGGACGACGTCGGCGCGGAGCCGGCGTCGCTCGCGTTCATGCCGCTGCTGCGACCCGAGGTGGTCAAGCTCGACCTCAGCCTGCTGCGCACCGTCGACGACGTCGCCACCATCACCGTCGCCCACGCCGTCCGGGCCTACGCCGAGGCGAGCGGGGCGGAGGTGGTCGCGGAGGGCGTGGAGACGCCCGACGACCGGACGCGCGCCGTCGTGCTCGGCGCCACGCTCGGCCAGGGCTGGCTGTGGGGCCGACCCGAGCCCGCGCCGCGGGCCGTGCACGGGCGGCTCGACCGCGTGCGGGTCACCGCCGCGCGCACCGACCTCGCGCGGCTGACACCGTTCGACCTGCTGGCCCCGGGCGAGACGCAGGCCGTCCCCAAGACCCTGCTGCTGTCGGTGACGCGCGGGCTGGAGCTCGCGGCCGTCCAGTCCCGGGTGCCGCCCGTGCTGCTCAGCTGCTTCCAGGACGCCGCCAACGTCGGCCGGCCGACCGCCCGCCGGTACGCGCGGCTCGCGGAGCGCCTGCCGCTCGTGGGCATGTTCGGCGTGGGCGTCGCGACGGACCCCGCGCCCGGCGTACGGGGCGCCCACCTGGCCGACGACGACGAGCTGCGCCACGAGTGGACCGTCGTGGTGCTCGGGGCGCACGAGGCGATCGCGCTGGTCGCCCGCGAGCGGCCGCGGCCGCCGTCGGAGAGCGACGACCGGTGGTTCGACTTCGCGGTCACGCACGACCGCGCGCGCGTGACGGACGCGGCGCTGCGGCTCATGGCGCGCCTGGGCGCCTGACGACGGACGCGCCCGCGCCTGACGACGGACGCGCCCGCGCCGCAGGACGCGGGCCCCGG
>JAEWYD010000162.1 GCA_023462275.1 Actinomycetes bacterium | reverse complement strand
GCCGCGAGCGCGGACTGGGGGGCGCCGGCGACGACGGTGTGGGGGGCCCCTCCGGAGGCGCTGGTCGGCGCGGCGGCGGCCGCCGCCGAGGTGGTGGCGCCGGCCGCAGCCACCGCGCCCGGGATGGTGAGGACCTGGCCGACGCGGATGCCGGCGCGGGCGTCGAGGCCGTTCGCGGCGACGATGGCGTCGACCGTCGCGCCGGTGGCCCGCGCGATGTCCCACACGGTGTCCCCGGCCACGACGGTCCGCGTGAGCGCGGCGGGCGCGGCCACGGGCGCCGGTGGCGCGGTCGGGATGGTGAGCGTCTGACCGGCGCGGATCGTGGCGCGCGCGTCGAGGCCGTTCGCGGCGACGATCTGCCCGACGGTGGTGTGGCTGCGCAGGGCGATGTGGCTGACCGTGTCGCCCGGCTGGACGACGTAGTCCTCGGCGGCGGCTGCGGTCGCCGAGGCCCCGACCCCGACGGCCGCGAGGGCGAGGCCCGCACCGACCCGGCGGCTCAGGCGGGACGGGTCGACGGCGGCTGTGCTCATGGTGGCGTCCCTGATCCCTGTTGCAGGTGTGACTGATGGTGAAGAAGTGACAGAAGCACGCTACCCGAGGGGTGGCGAGCGGGAAAGGCGTGGCGCCCTACGCTTGACGTCGTGAACACCGAGCAGACCCAGCACGTCACCCCCGGCGGCTCCCACGAGCCGGTCCCCGCCGACGCCGGACAGGACCTGTCGGTCGTCGACAGCTGGCTGACGCTGCCGGACGTCGCCGAGCGCCTCGGAACCGACGTCGGCCGCGTGCGCCGCATGCTGCAGGACCGCCGGATCAGCGCGGTGCGGGTGGGGGAGCGGCGGATCCTCTCCGTCCCCGAGCGGTTCCTCGTCCGCGGTGCCGACGGGCGCTGGGAGGCCGTGCCGGCGCTGCAGGGCACCCTGGTGGTGCTCGGCGACGCGGGCTGCTCCGACGAGGAGGCGATCCGCTGGCTGTTCACGCCCGATGCGAGCCTCGCCGTCCAGGGGTGGTCGATCGGTCGTGAGCCGGCCCCCATCGACGCCCTGGCCGCCGGGCACAAGACCGAGGTGCGCCGGCGCGCCCAGGCGCTCGGCCTCTGACTCTGCTCAGGCGCTCCGCTCCACCGCGGCGCGCGCGAGGCCCGCGAGCATGGAGCGTCCGGGCTCGGACAGCGGGCTCTCGGCGAGCTCGCGCAGGGCGGGGCCGCCGAGCTCGCCGATGAGGTGCTCGACCGCCGCGTCGGCGCCGGTCCGGCGCAGGGCCCGCCGCAGCTCGTCCACGTCGCCCGCCGACAGGTCGCGGCGCCCGAGCCCCGCGACCAGCAGGTCGCGGTCAGCGGGCGAAGCGACGGCGAGCGCCCGCGCGACGAGGACCGTGCGCTTGCCCTCCCTCAGGTCGTCGCCCGCGGGCTTGCCGGTGGTCACCGGGTCGCCGAAGACCCCGAGGAGGTCGTCCCGGAGCTGGAAGGCCTCGCCGAGGGGGAGGCCGATGCGGTGCATCCGGGCGAGGGCGGCGTCGTCGCCACCGGCCGCGGCCGCGCCCAGCACCAGCGGCACCTCGACGCTGTAGCGCGCGCTCTTCGCGCGGATCACCGCGCGGGCCAGCTCCTCCTGAGCGGCGGCGTCCTCGGCCGGCGGCCGCGCCTGCCCGAGGACGTCGAGGTACTGGCCGGCGATGACTTCGGTCCGCATGCGCCCGAAGGCCCGGTTCATGACGGCGCGGGTGTCGGGCGGGAAGTCGGCGGCCGCCTCCGCGAAGACGCGCTCACCCGCGATGAGGGAGAGGTCGCCCAGCAGGATCGCCACCGACTCGCCGAAGCGGTCGGCCGGGCCGGCCCAACCGCTCGACCGGTGGACCTCGGCGAAGGCCCGGTGCGTCGCCGTCCGCCCGCGCCGGGTGTCGGAGTCGTCCATCACGTCGTCGTGCGCCAGCGCCGCCGCCTGGAAGAGCTCCAGGGCCGCCCCGACGGAGAGGACGGTCCGACGTGTGGCCGAGCCCGCCGTCTCGTCGCCGCCGTGCGCGCGCCACGCCCAGTAGCAGAACGCGGCCCGGAGCCGCTTGCCCCCACCGGCGAGCGCGCGGAGCTCGCTCACCAGGTCGATGAGCTCCCCGCCGGGCCCGACGTCGGCCAGCTCGGCCTCCAGGCTCGCCAGGTGCTCGGCCACCGCGGCGTCGACGCCCGCGCGCACGTCCTCGACGTCCAGCAGCTCGGTCACGCGCCCCAGGGTAGGCCCCGGTCAGCGGCGGACGCGGCCGCCGATGGCCACCGTGCGGGCCCCGTCGACGTCGAGCACGCCGATGGAGATGATCTCGTCGCCGTTGGAGCGCACGAAGGTGACGTCCACCGCGAGGTCGCTGTCCGAGGTCTGCGAGGTCACCTCGGAGAAGCCCGCCGCGGTCAGGGCGCCGCGGTAGAGGCCGAGGAGGTCCTCCGGCGTCGCCTGCGTGCGCAGGTTGAGGGAGACCTCCTGGACGTCGTCGGCCTGGCCGACGGGCACCGCGGACGTCACGAGGATGACGGCGTCCGCGGGCACGGGGAGGAGGTCGACGGGGAAGCCGGCGACGAGCTGGCCGACCTCGGAGTACTGGTCGGGAGCGGCTGTGACCAGCGGCTCGGGAGACTCCTCGGCCGCGTCGGCGGTGGCCTCGGGCGACGGCTCCTGCGCTGCAGCGCGGTCCGCAGCCAGGGCGCTCGTCGGCGCGTCGGCGCCGGGGGAGCGCTCGGGCCCGGACGCGCTGCACCCGGCCACCCCGGAGAGGACGAGGGCCAGGGCGACGGACGCGGACGCCACGGTGCGCGGGTGCGCGAGTGACGCCCTGCTGGCCATGTGTCCACCGTAGCCCCGGTGCCCGGAATGCACAGGAACCGCCGGACGGGTGAAATCCACAGCCGTGACGGGCCGTGCTGGCCGCCTCGCCGCCCGCCCGCTTGCATCGGCGTCCATGACGACGACGATCCGCACCAGCGATGTCCGCGAGCTCCTCGCCCTGATCCCTTACCAGCTCGGCTTCCGCCCCGCCCAGAGCGTCGTCGGGATGAGCCTGAGGGGTGCGCGCGGACGTATCGGCCTCGTGATCCGGATGGACCTGGCCGACCTGCTGCACCCGTGCGCAGGCCCGAGCGCGGCGGAGGCGCTCGTGGCGCGTCTCGTGGCCGACGGGGCGACCCGCGCGCTCCTCGTCCTCTACGCGGGCGACGCCAGGCCGGCGGAGCGCGCGGCGTGGCGCCTCGTCGTCGAGCGCGTGCGAGCGGCGGCCGAGGGAGAGATCGCCCAGATCGACGCGTGGGTCGTGACCCCCAGCGGGTACTTCGGGACGGATTGCACCGACGAGTCGTGCTGCCCGCGGGGCGGGCGACCCCTGGCCGAGCTCGAGAGCACCCAGGTCTGCGCGCAGATGGTCCTCGACGGCGTGCCCGTCGCGGACGCGCGCGAGGACCTGGCCCGCACGACGCCGACGGATGCGAGGTCCCGCAAGGCGGCCCGCCGGGCGCGCGCCCGGTGGCGCGCGCGGGGCGACGCGGGGG
>JAEWYD010000161.1 GCA_023462275.1 Actinomycetes bacterium | reverse complement strand
GGACGCCGGTCTCGGGCGTGGGCTTCGGCGTGGGCTTCGGCGTCGGCGTGGGGGTCGGGGTGGGCGTCGGGGTCGGGGTGGGCGTCGGGGTCGGCGTGGGCGTCGGGGTGGGCGTGGGCGTCGGGGTGGAGGGGGCACAGGCCGGCACGTCGACGAGCGTCGCCAGGTCAGCGTGGCGAGCCTTCACGATGGGGGGCCAGCCGAGGACGCCCTCACCGGTCGACCGGTCGACGACCGTCGGGACCTGCTCGCGGGCGATGCCGCCGATCATGTCCTCCTGGATGGCCCAGCCGTCGCCGCAGACGCCGGCGGGCAGCGCCCCGACCTCGATGCGGTCCAGCCACGCGAACCCGTCGCGCAGCGAGATGAGCGTCTGGCGGCCCGAGTTCTCCCACGACGCCGGCAGCTTTGCGTTGACCTTCTGGTAGACGTACGTGGCGGTCAGCTGGATCGGCTGCGTCCGGCCGCCGTCGTGACCGCCGTGGTGGTCACCGGGGCGATCACAGGCACCGGCGACGGTAGGGGCGAGAGCGAGGGCCAGGCCGAGGGTGAGCACTCCGAACGTACGGGCGTGACGCATGGGGGAATCCTTGCTGATTCAGAGGAAATGTCGGACATGGTGACCGCACGCCCACTATGCCCGATTCGCGCTCTTTAATCCAGCATGTCACCCGTTCGGAGTGATCTTGATCGTGCAAGATCAGCGAGTCGCCGCCTGCATCTGTCGAAGTTCCCGTTTGAGGCCCGAGATCTCGTCACGGAGGCGGGCAGCGAGCTCGAACTGGAGCTCCGCCGCCGCGGCGTGCATCTGGTCGGTGAGCTCCTGGATGAGCTCGGCGAGCTCGGCGGCGGGGACGTCCGCGAGTGACGTCGACCGCGCCTCGACGCCCACCCCGGCGCCAGCGCCACGCTCCTTGCCGCGCTTCGCCTTGGGCGACTGCCGGTACCCGCCCTTGAGGAGCTCGGCGGTGTCGAGGTCCTCGCGCGCGAGCATGTCGGTGACGTCCGCGATCCGCTTGCGCAGCGGCGTCGGGTCGATGCCGTTCTCCAGGTTGTACGCGACCTGCTTGGCCCGGCGCCGGGTGGTCTCGTCGATCGCGAGGGCCATCGACGGCGTGATGGTGTCGGCGTACATGTGCACCTGCCCCGACACGTTGCGCGCCGCGCGGCCGATCGTCTGGATGAGCGACGTCCCGGACCTGAGGAAGCCCTCCTTGTCCGCGTCCAGGATCGCCACCAGGGAGACCTCGGGCAGATCAAGACCCTCACGCAGGAGGTTGATCCCGACCAGGACGTCGACCACTCCGAGCCGGAGCTCGCGCAGCAGCTCGACGCGCCGCAGGGTGTCCACCTCGGAGTGCAGGTACTGGACCTTGACGCCCTTCTCGAGCAGGTAGTCGGTGAGGTCCTCCGCCATCTTCTTGGTGAGCGTCGTGACCAGGACGCGCTCGTCGCGATCCGTGCGGGTGCGGATCTCCTCCAGGAGGTCGTCGATCTGACCCTTCGTCGGCTTCACCACGACCTCCGGGTCGACGAGGCCGGTGGGTCGGATGATCTGCTCCACGACGCCGTCCGACTGCGCGAGCTCGTACGGCCCGGGGGTGGCGGACAGGTACACCGTCTGCCCGATCCGCTCGACGAACTCCTCCCACCGCAGCGGGCGGTTGTCCATCGCGCTGGGCAGCCGGAAGCCGTGCTCCACGAGCGCGCGCTTGCGGGACATGTCGCCCTCGAACATCGCGCCGATCTGCGGCACCGTCACGTGCGACTCGTCGATGACCAGGAGGAAGTCCTCGGGGAAGTAGTCGAGCAGCGTGTTCGGCGGCGTGCCCGGGCCGCGACCGTCGATGTGGCGGGAGTAGTTCTCGATGCCCGAGCACGAGCCGATCTGGCGCATCATCTCCAGGTCGTAGGTGGTCCTCATCCGGAGGCGCTGGGCCTCCAGCAGCTTGTTCTGGCCCTCGAGCTCGCCGAGCCGTTCCTCGAGCTCCGCCTCGATGCCCCGGACTGCTCGCTCCATCCGCTCCGGGCCGGCCACGTAGTGGGAGGCCGGGAAGAGGAAGACCTGCTGCTCGGCACGGACGACCTCTCCGGTCAACGGGTGGAGCGTGTGGATCGCCTCCACCTCGTCACCGAAGAACTCGATCCGGATCGCCAGCTCCTCGTACACCGGGATGATCTCGACGGTGTCGCCCCGGACGCGGAACGTCCCCCGCGTGAACGCGATGTCGTTGCGCGTGTACTGCATCGCGACGAACCGGCGGAGCATCTGGTCCCGCTCGATGACGTCGCCCACGGCGATCGGCACCATGCGGTCCACGTACTCCTGGGGCGTGCCGAGGCCGTAGATGCACGACACCGAGGCGACGACGACGACGTCGCGGCGCGTCAGCAACGAGTTGGTCGCCGAGTGGCGCAGGCGCTCCACCTCGTCGTTGATCGACGAGTCCTTCTCGATGTAGGTGTCCGTCTGGGCGATGTACGCCTCGGGCTGGTAGTAGTCGTAGTACGAGACGAAGTACTCGACCGCGTTGTTCGGGAGCAGCTCCCGGAACTCGGTCGCCAGCTGCGCCGCGAGCGTCTTGTTCGGAGCCATGACCAGCGTCGGTCGCTGGAGCCGCTCGATGAGCCAGGCAGTGGTCGCGGACTTGCCCGTGCCGGTGGCGCCCAGCAGGACGACGTCCTTCTCCCCCGCCTGGATGCGCTGAGCCAGCTCCTCGATGGCCTGCGGCTGGTCGCCGGAGGGCCGGTACTCGGAGACGACCTCGAAGGGCTTGGCGACGCGCTGCAGCTCAGTCACGGGACGCATCCCACAACGGTACGTCCGGGCGCCGACACGCCCGCGCCGCCCGGCTCGAACGCCCGGCGGCCCGCGCAATCACGGGCAACCTACCGCCGAACGGGTGAACTCGGGCGTATCTGGCCGGTGACGCTAGTGCTCTTGGTAACACAGTGTTTAACTTCTTCCACACCCGGTTAAAAAGGGAGAACCCCCATGAGGCGGACAATCGTCGCCAGTCTTCTGACCGCCGCCCTCCTCGTCCCGGCGGCCTCCGTGCAGGCGGCCCCCCAGGACGACGAGGCCGAGCTCTCCCAGACGATCCAGGTCGCGTGGCTCATGCCCGGGCCGTTCCGGGGCTACGCGACCTTCCCCCAGACGTACCTGCCGGGCGGGGTCCCCGAGTGCGGCACGGGGGGCGTCCAGGTGGACGTCTACAAGTACGGCACCGACGAGGTCCGACGTCTCGTGGACGCCCTGCTCGCGGGCGGCGTGCTCGCCAGCCCCGCCGACGACGCGCGCGTGGCCGCCGGTCGGCAGCACTGGTTCGTCGAGCTGACACCGTGCCCCGACGACCCCACGGACCCGACGGATCCCACCGACCCGACCGAACCGCCGGAGACCGGCGTCGAGGGCACGGGCGGCACGGCGACCCCGCCGACCTCCGTCAGCAGTGCGCAGCCCGCGGCCGCGCAGACCGCCGTGGCGCCGTCCGCCGGGGCGACCCCCGTCGTGGCGCTGCCGACCTACGCCGGCTGAGCGCGGCCCGTCTGCTCCGGCCGAGCCGGCCCGCCACCCGTCGCCCGCGCGCGAGCCCAGCGAGCCCACAGGGCGTCGACCTGGGCCGAGAGGTCCGCGAGCGTCCCGGAGCCGTCGAGCACGACGTCGGCGGCCTCGAGCCGCTCCTCGTCGTCCGCCTGCGCGGCCAGCCGGGCCCAGGCCTGGTCTGCGGTCAGCCCGCG